>CAZBEU010000072.1:0-5458 GCA_964491005.1 uncultured archaeon
CAACCTTGGATTTGGAGATGTCATATTGATATTTCTAACAAATTCAATCCAACTTGGAAATTTCTTAAAAATTTTATCCATAGATATGATGGAATTGTTGTTTCAATGGAAAAATACAAGCAAAAATTAAACATACCACAATATATCATAAATCCTTCAATAAATCCTTTTAATAACAAAAATAGAATGCTCAATCAAACAGAGATAGATTCTTTACTAAAGGATTTTAATATTCCTAATAATAAACCTATAATCTCTCAAATTTCTCGATTTGATAAATGGAAAGATCCGTTAGGTGTGATTAGAGCTTTTAAAATTATAAAAAAAGAATTTGATTGTCGATTAGTCCTATTAGGAAATATGGCTCAAGATGATCCTGAAGGATTTGAAATTTATGATAAAATCATACAATATGTCAAAGACGATCCAGATATTAATATAATTACAGCAGAAAATAGTTTATTAGTTAACGCACTCCAAAGAGTTTCTAAAGTAGTGATACAAAAATCTTTAAGAGAAGGATTTGGATTAACAGTAACAGAGGCTTTATGGAAAGGCACTCCTGTTATTGGAGGGAATGTTGGAGGTATACCTCTTCAAATAATTGATGGTGAAACTGGATATTTAGTTAATAATATAGAAGAATGCGCAAATAGAGTCTTAAAATTGCTGAAAAATCCAAATTTAGCAGAAGAGATGGGAAAGAAAGGAAAAGAGTATGTAAAAGAGAACTTTTTAATGCTAAGACATGTAGAAGATTATGTAAAAATACTTAAGAAATATGTTATCAATTATAAAATATAAAAGGATCTAACTCTTTCTATAGATTAACAGATTTATTTTTTTTTTTATATTTATTTGTACTTTTGGTTCTATTCTTTTCATAAAAAATTTTGTTGGAACGGCTCCATTGTTTTCATTAGTAATGCAAAAGAATCCTCCTTTCTTTAACAAATGTCTATAAATAAATTTAAAAGAATTTTTTATACTTGTAGTATTTATATTGGAATTAAACAAATCAAAATCAAGAATAATATCAAATTTTTTAAATTTTAGAGCAAATTCAAATAAAGATTTTCCATTAAATATATTTAAAATTGAAATTCTTTCTTCTTTTGGTAATTGATTTAAAAGAAATATATATGTGCCTTTATTAGAAGTTGTTAAATTGAAAAAACCATAAGGAATATATATTTTTAAATTCTCATGATAATAATGCTTATTTCTATTATTTATCAAGATTTTTAGATCCTTATTTAATTCTACTTTATTTGAAATAAGGTAATTATAAATTGTCTTACATATCATATCTTGATTATCTTTCTTAATTTCTTCTGGATTGACTAATGTACTATTCTTATTTCCTTCCAAATTTATTATCATCTTTTATTCTAAATGAACATCTATAATTTTTTTTAATTTTTTTTTTAAAATTGTCTTTTCATTAGGATTTAAAGAAGAATATGTTTTTGTTTTTTCTCCTCTGAAGACAATTTTTTTTCCTTTAATTTCTGGAATTGAACGTTTTGGTTTCGCTAATTCTAAATATTCTTTATCATCCATTTCATAAAATCTTCTTAGATATTAAATAGCTATAAAGATTATCAATCTAATTATATCATCAAATAGTAAATTCTTAAACATATTAGATTTTACTCATCATATTACATTTAAAGTATATAGTTGAGATCTATAATACATGATAACATGAAAATATATCAAATTATATTTAATCTCAAAATATTATAATCCTTTAAATTATTTAAGTTTTACCTTAATTGGTTAAAATTTTTCATTAATATGCTCTGCTCCTTACTTTTTTATCAAATTAATGATCTTTTCCCTTTAAGACTTAGATTTAATAATTGATTAGGAAATTCTTTATATTCATATTTTATCGACCTATATTATTACTAATCTAAATATCTGTTATGATTTTAATCTAATATATTAAAATATTTAAATTCTAATCTAGATTACTTAGAATAAAAGAACCAATTCTAAAATAAATTAATAACTAAATTAAAACAAATTATTTTATTTTCAAGTAGAAGTTTAAATTTCGCATTTATTTTTCTATTTTGATAAAATGAACATCTAAATATTAAATATTAAATTGAAAATATTTCTATAAAAGTTTATTTGCCTATTTAAGTTATTTACTATAAAATCATTGTTTTTTTTTTATTATTGAAATTAAAATTTTATTTTTTTCTGATAATATAAAAATAGAGATTTTTAAAATTATAAGTTTAGAGTGATTGTCATATGGCAAAAAAAAAAAATGATTCGATTAATTCAGATCAGAATTCTAAAGAATTAACATTAGATGATCTTCCAGGAATTGGTCCTGCCACATTAAAAAAGTTAAAAGATGCAGGGATAATAACAATTAGATCGTTAGCTCTCTACCCTCTTTCAAAATTAATAGAGGAGAGTGGACTGGGTGAAAAAACATCTTTAACTCTTATAAAAACTGCTCAAGATATTGAGAAAATGGGTTTTAAATCTGCTGAAAAAATATGGGAAAAAAGAAGAGCTCTAAATAAATTAACAACAGGGAGTAACAATTTAGATGAGTTATTAGGTGGAGGGATTGAACCTGGCTCGGTAACTGAATTATTTGGAGAATATAGAACAGGAAAAACACAAGTTGCACACCAACTTTGTGTAAATGTACAATTGTCATATGAATTGGGTGGTCTCGAAGGAAATGCTTTGTATATTGATACTGAGGGAACATTTCGACCTGAAAGAATTATCAATATGGCTGAAGCTAAAGACTTAGATTATAATCAAGTTCTTAAAAATATCGTAGTAGGTCGAGCATATAATAGTGATCATCAAATACTATTAACAAAAGAATCATCAAAATTAATAAAAGAAAAAAATATTAAACTCATAATTGTTGATTCTATTATAACTCATTTTCGCAGCGAATATATCGGAAGGGGAACCCTCTCATCACGACAACAAATTCTCAATAGTCATATTCATGATTTACTCCGTTTATCAGAAACATATGATGAATTGGCGGTTATGTTTACAAATCAAGTGTCATCAAAACCTGATGTTTTCTATGGTAATCCTATTATTCATACTGGTGGTAATATAATTGCTCATGGGGCAACTATAAGATTATTTTTAAGAAAAGGAAAAGGAGAACAAAGAGTCGCTAAGGTTGTGGATGCTCCACATTTACCTGAAGCAGATGCTATTTTCTCAATTACTGATAATGGCATAATAGATTAAGATTATTCAATAAGTAATTTATTATCTCTTTTAAAAGAAAAGTGATGAGAATATTTTAATTATTTGGTCAAAATATATACTATAAACTATATAATTATTGCTTATAGTCAAAATTTAATTTTACAGGAATACCTTGTCTTATTGATTGGGTTACTGTACAATAATCTTCAAAAAATTTTTGACATTGTTCTGCTCTTTTTCTCATTTCTGGAGTATCCAATTTAGGTTTTATGATTACATCTATTTTCTTTATTCTCCATAACCCTTTTTCATTTCTCCGAATTATTATCTTAGCTTCAGATTCTAAGTCTTTGATATTTAAATTCTTTTTTTTCATACAGAATATAAAGCTTGCTGACAAACACCCAATTGTAGCCATCCCTATCATTCTAGCAGGATTAGGTCCCCACATATCTGCTTCATTTTTATTAGTATCATCAATATAACATTCTTTAACATTTATATCACCTAAGTCGCATTTAAAGATCATTTCTTTTTCCAATTTAATCCCTACGCTTGTAGAAATTTCTTCTGAATTTGTCATTTTTAACTATTATATTTTTTTAAAGTATATTGGATATTATTTGATATTACCTTTTATTAATCTTTATATTATTAATAATAAAAACTATAAAAAAAAGAATCTAATTCAATTTATTATCTTTATTTAATTGATAATATCTTAAAAGATGTAAAGCAAGAATTAGAAAATAAAAAATGACCGCATAGATGTATTTTGGAGCTAAAATTACTAAAATTAGAACCATAATAATAAATATACTCATTTCCAAAGACAGTATAATCTTATTATTATAATATTTTATGTCAAAATACGCTTTAGGATTTTTATATTCTATATCGATTTTTTCTATTTCTTCTTTTGAGTAGAGTAGTCTAAAACCGAGATTTTTATGATAAAAATAAAAAAAATTTGTACCCCAATCAAATGTATCAATTAAAATGTGTATACAATATGCTAATCCTGAAATGATTAAAATAGTCCAATTCAATAATATTCCCATTATAATCATAAATAAACATGGGATAATTGAATGTGTAAATAAATTTCTATGATTTTTTTCTATTGCATAATTTGATAATAATATATCGAGATCACATATACAAGAAAATGTAGTAAGAATCCAAAAATCAATATAAGAAATAGGATAAAAAAAAGCATAGATTGAAGAAATTATAATACCTATAGCAAAATGAAAATTTAAATGTATTTTAACTCATCCCATATTAAAAAATTACAGAATTAAAAAAAAATTTAGAATTATTTCTTTTCTAGTTCCTTAATTTTTCTATCTTTATCATTAAGTTCTATTTTTAATTTGTTTATTCTAAGTTGTAATTCATCTATCAGACCTTTCATACCCCCTGGAGCAGCTTTGGATAATGACTTATTTGCTTCTTTAAGTTCTTTTATAATAATCTTATTATCTTCGACCTTTTTCTTAAGATCATCAATCTTATTTCTATTTATAAACGTTTCCAATTCTAAATTTCTTTTTTTTAATTCTTCATTCTCTGATTTGAATCTTTTTAATTCTTCTGTATCTATTTTTTCGATGTTTTCCTTACTGTTGAGCATATTTTTCATCATATCATTATCTCTCTTTAGAGCATCTGCCATACTTTTATATCGATTTAAATCTGTTTGAAGATCTTGACATAAGGTCTCTAGAGCACTACTACCCGAACTTGAAGTAAAATTTTTTAATTTTTCTTTTAAAGAATTGTTCTCTTCTTTTAAGCTACCAATTTCAGAATTCATTTTGGTAATTTTTGATTGAAGTTCTTGTACTAATCCAGAATTGGCTCCCTGATTAAACGAAGAAGATTGATTTGGTTGTTGTTTCAATGCATTAATTTCTATCTCTTTATTTTTAATTTGATTTATTTTCAATTCAACTTCCTCATCTTTTTGTTTTAATAACCACTCTAGATTTTGTATTTTTTTTTGAAAATCATCAGAGAGATATTGATTTTGTTGTTTATACATATCTCTTTCATCTAGAGCATTTTTTAATACAGATTCTGAATTCTTTATTAAATCAATATTTTCATTTATTTTACTTCTAAGTGTCATATTTTCTCTTTTAATAGTCTCAAGCTCTTCAAGAGCATCTCCTTTTACAGAAGGTCTTTCTTTTCTTGGTGCATTTTTTTTTCTCCAAATAATTAAAAAATCTTCAGTATT
>CAZBEU010000073.1:0-5085 GCA_964491005.1 uncultured archaeon
TTTTTTAAAATAATATCATCAATATATGGTTCATTATGTGCTGGAAAAATATTAGTATTGATATTAATACTCTGTTTTTTTTCAATAATTAGTGTTTTCGCATATTTTGATATCTTTTTTGCAAAACTTGTTCCAGATATGCCTGCTCCTACAATAATAACATCATACATAATTATATATATACCATAAAGATTAGATAGATAAAACTTTTCCTATATTAAAATAGGAAATTTATATTTAATCCCAAAAGTCAGAACCAATTTCTATCAGGTTTCCATCGGGATCTGATATCATTGAAGATCTCATATTCCATACTTCATTTCTTGGTTTATATATTGGATTAGCACCTTTTGATACCATTTTATCAAATACGATATCAACATTTTCTGGTTTTCCTACATTTATTGATAATTCAAAGGTTCCATTCAAGCCTTTTGGAAAAGAGGGTGTTTGACCTAATAACTCGGGTAATTTATTTCTTTGATACATTGAAAATCTTATTCCTTGATGGTTGAATTCTGCATATGGATCATGACCGTCCCAATCGACTTCTAAACCCAATACCTCTGTATAAAAATTTACCATTTTAGTCATGTCTTCAACAAATATACCTATCATATCAAATTTTAATTTCATAATATCAATTTTAATCATTGATAATATTAAAAATTAATTTTCAAAATTATAATTCTCACAATGAATTAGAAATTAATAGATTTATTAAATAAGTCCTATTATAGCTTTGGAAACTTTATTTAATGTAATTTCTGCCATTCCTAATGGAACGCCACTTTCAAAAAGCATAACAATAATGAAATTATCTCGCTTCCAAGATATTTCAACTAATTTTGAAAATACTTTTTGACCATTTTCAAGACTATAGAATAATTCTGGAAGATTAACAGTTCCTACGGTGAATCTTATCTCGAGTTCTTTAAGTGAACGTGCTAAAATCTCATCAGGGAGTACAGAATAAATTATATGTCCATCCAGAGATAAAACAGCAGCGCCAATTATTTCATTTTTTGAAATTAAATCTCTAAATAATTTTATTATTTTTCCATATAATATTTCATTTTCAAAAATAACATCTTTACCAGTAATTAACTGATCAATTATCTTATCAAATTCTTCATCTTCTATTTCTTGATAATCAACAACAGAATCATTATCTGGAAATCTTTCAAAAAATTCATCTGAAGTTTTAGTTAGTCGAGTATTAGCATATAATATACTTACATTTGAATCTGATAAAATTACAAAGATATAATCGTCTATTATTTTAAAAAGAAATCTTAAACCACCCATTTCTAATACTTCTATTTTTCTTGAAATAACATTCTCGCTAAAACTAAAGATAGCAGAAAAAAAAGGAGTTATTAAATTTATATCATAATTAATTTCATCTGTAAAAGTCCTACTATATATGCAAGTACCACTTTTTTTTAAGATAAATAGAGAATGAATATTCATTTGGTCAAAATTTATATAATTTAATAGAATATTAAAGCAAATTAAATCATTTAAAGTATTAGGTATACTAAGTATTGTAATTTTTAAATTTTTTTGATTAACTTAACTTAAATTAATTGATAAATTTAATAAAAAGAAAAAAATTAAAGGAAAAATAATAAATATACTAATTCTTAAGCATTTTCTAAAATGAATAGCATATTATCATGAGGTACAAAGAATTTTTCTTCTTTTTTTATAATAACTGTATGAAAATATTCTGCCAATCCAAGGAATCCTCTAATAACACTCTCATCTTCCTCAAATTTGAAGATAACATTAGCTATCCCTTCTCCAGCATTTATTTTCACTTTATCATAAACTCTCTCATCGATTAAAGGAATTTTTAATTCATTTATTATTTCAAAAACCCGTTTTACAAAGAGTTCATCTTTACCTATGGTAACCACAACCTTTTATTATTATTTTAAAATTTACTAATTTAATAAAAATCATATTTTATAACCATTTCGCTTTCTATTTATTTTTCTAAATCGATAAAAGTTCTTTTTAAAATAAATATTTAAAATCCTGTTTTTAATTAATTCCACAGGAAAATTTTACAAATAATATTTTCTAAAAAGTTATTTTAACTTCTTAAGAAGCCATGCTATATTTTGTCCCAGTGTTCTAAAAGTATTTATCCCTTCATTATCATTGAGAATATCTCCAATTGCGTTTGCAATACCTAAATTCCAATAATCTGATCCTACAACAATCATTTCCGATATTAAATAAAAATAATTCATTGAAGAAAATACGTGATTACCTCCACCTCTCCGTGCAGAAACTACTGAAGCACCAATTTTACGTTTTAAAAGATTTTCATTTGCTCTACAAACATATCCTGCTCTTTCAATAAGTGCTTTCATATTTGTTGACATATCTGAAAAATATGTTGGTGAACCTAAAATGATACAATCTGAGTTTATCATTTTTTGTATATAATCATTCATCTTATCATGTGTAAAAAAACATTTAGAATTCTTATTTTCTTTACACTTTCCACATGCTTTACATCCTTGTAAATTTTCCCCACCAATCCAAATATATTCACAATCAATACTCTCTTTTTTTAATTCATCAATGATTATATTTAGACTATGATATGTATTTCCTTCCTTTCTAGAGCTTCCGTTAAACAATACTGCTTTCATTATCATTCAATTTTTAAAGTTTTATAAAAAAAATAAAAAATAATTTTATTTTTTTAAATTTAAATATATTAAATAATTTTTCTTTAGTATAGAATGTTATTAGAAATGAATAGACCAGAATTATTAGTACCTATACAAAATTGGAAAACCTTAAATTATATTGAGAACCTTCCAGATGCGATCTATTTTGGGATAGACAAGTATAATATGAGATTAAAAGCTAAAAATTTCAAAAGATCAGATATTTCTGATATAACTGAATATTGCCATATTCAAGAACCTCAAATAAAAGCATATTTATGTACGAATATAATAATCTATAATTCTGAATTAGATGACTTGGAAAGCTTAATTGGAGAAGCAAAAGATGCAAATATTGATGCTATTATAGCTCATGATATTGCTGCTATATCATTAGCCAAAAAATATAACATACCCTTCCATGTTTCTACACAAGCTAATATCTCTAATATTCAGAGTGCTTTATTTTATGAGAAATTAGGAGCAAAAAGAATAGTTCTAGCTCGAGAACTTCCATTAACTCAAATTAAAGAAATAAAATCTCAATTAAACTCTACTGAGATTGAATGTTTTATTCATGGATCAATGTGTACTGCAATTAGTGGAAGATGCTATTTATCAGCAACAATTTGTGGATCAGAAGAATATTCTGCTAACCGAGGGTTATGTATTCAACCCTGTCGCAGAGAATGGAAAATGATTGATGATGAAAATCATGAAATTATTTACAATGGTGAATTATTTCTAAATGCTAAAGATCTTTGTATGATTGAATATATACCAGATCTAATAACTTCTGGAATAGATGCTTTTAAGATCGAAGGTAGAATGAAAGATCCTTTATATGTTAAAACGATCACTCAATGTTATAAAGAAGCTATAAGCTCTTATTTTAATGGAATATATAATAAAAATAAAATTAATTATTGGCTTCAAAAGTTATCAAGAGTTTATAATAGAGGATTTCATACTGGTTTTTATTTTAATATTCCTACAATTGAAGACATTCAATTAAAAAGCAGAGGCAATATTTCTCCTTTTAAAAAACACTATATAGGTAAAGTAGTAAATTGTGATAAAAAAAATAAAATTTTTCAAGTTATATTAGAAAATATGAACATCTCATTAAATCTGGGAGATGAACTGATAATTATTGGTGATCATACATTCTCAACGGAAATTATCAAAAAAATGAAAGTAAATGATATTGAAATCGAAACTATAAAACGTGAAAATAAAGAGGATTCTCCGAAAATTGAAGTGATTTTTAAAAACAGTGTAAATATAGATGATAGAGTCTATATTCTCTCAAATCGTTAGATTATTACAATTCATTTGAAAAATTTAATTTTATATAGACTATAAATTTAGATTATGAGCTCAGTATTATATTTGAATAATCTATCTATAAACAAAAAAAAAGATAATAATCCTTATTATATTTAATATTTATTTTATATATGGTGTTTTATAAACGTTTAATAATTTAATTAAAACTATTAAACTTAGTATAGTTTAAAGTGGTTTTAGAGATATATTATTTTATAAAAATCGATAAATGGTATAAAAGTATGGATTATATTGAAAAAAGAGAAAGACTAATTAAAAATCTAATAGAAAGAAAGATATTAAAAACAAAAAATGTAATTCATGCGATGTTAGTTGTACCAAGAGAGGAGTTTCTTCCAGAAAATGCCAAATCCTCTGCATATATTGATTCTCCTATTTCAATAGGTTGTGACCAAACAATTAGTGCTCCTCACATGAATGCTATAATGTGTGAACTTCTGAATATTGAAAAAGATGATAAAATATTAGAAATAGGAACTGGTTCAGGATATCATGCTGCTTTATGTGCTGAACTAATATCCTTTAAAAATAAAGACTTTAAAGGACATGTATATACAATTGAAAGATATAAAGAATTAGCAGAAAAAGCAAAAGAAAACTTAAAAAAAACAGGTTATAATGACCGTGTAACTGTAATTGAAGGTGATGGGACTTTAGGATATCCTGAGAAAGCGCCATATGATAAAATCTTAGTAACTGCAGCTTCACCTGAAAAAATCCCTGTTCCTTTTAAAACTCAATTAAAAGTTGGGGGAATTTTATGTATTCCTGCGGGTACAAAAAATTATATCCAACGATTGTATAAAATTCAGAAATTAGAAGCTGAATTTAAAATAAAGGAAATAACTAGTGTAAGATTCGTACCTTTAATTGGACAATATGGTTTTTCAGATATTGATTAAGAATTTCGATAAATTTATTCCATGAGTATAGGATATTTTATAATCATAATTCTTATAAATTATTTTTAAATTTTTTTTCAATAAGTTGATTTCTTATTTTTGAAAGAATTTTATTTCGGTTTAGCGTTTCTCTAAAAGATTTA
>CAZBEU010000074.1:0-12865 GCA_964491005.1 uncultured archaeon
AGATGAATGGGACTCTTTATCTGTTGGAATTATTACAATTACATTTTACGCAAATGATAGTAATGGTAATATTAATTCCAAAAATATCACTGTGTTGAAAGTTCTTGGGCCACCTATTATAATCATTAGTCCAAATAATAATGATGAGTTTGGTTCTAATGCTCCTAGTTTTATTGTGTATATTTCTGATCCTCAACTTGATACTATGTGGTACTCATTAAATGGGGGAAAAATTATAACATTTACATCAAATCAAACGTTTGATCAAGATGAATGGGACTCTTTACTTGATGGAATTATTACAATTACATTCTATGCAAATAATACTGACGGTAATATTAATTCTAAAAATGTCACGATAATAAAAAGTGTCGATCCAACGATTATAATCATTAGTCCAAACAATAATGATGAGTTTGGTTCTATTGCTCCTAGTTTTATTGTGTATATTTCCGATCCTCAACTGGATACAATATGGTACTCGTTAAATGGGGGACCTATCATAGTATTTACATTAAATCAGACATTTCTTCAAGATGCATGGAACTCTTTAGATGATGGAATAGTTACAATTACATTTTATGCGAATGATACTCTCGGAAATACTAATTCAGGTATTATCTATATAGTAAAAAACTCAAATACTAACAATGGTGGAGAAGGTACTCTCCCAAGTTATCCATTTATCTTTGTAATATCAATAACAACAATGAGTTGTATCATTATATCTTTAGCTATTCTATTGAAGAAAAAAGTAAATCTAAAAACAGAATATCGTGTCTAGCTTGTGTTTCAATACATAAGCACAGATATATTTAAATCTGTTTAAAATTAAAATCCTCTTTTTTTCTTTTTTATTTACCTAATATTAACATTTTTCCATCTAATATTTTTAAAGTAGAGTTATCAGTATTTTTATTTTTCTTTGAAAATTATATAGGGAAATGATTTTATAAAAAACCGATCTATTTCTGGTTGTAAATCCTCAACATCAACCACACCACGATTTATCTTTTCTATAAGATATAGAGGAATTTTCAAAATAAAATCTTCAATAGAAAAATCAAACACTTTAGATGCTCCATATGCTATAATAACAAGAGTTCCCCCTAAATTAGAGAGAGATTTAAGGAAGAGATGATATTTATCAGCTTGAATATGTTCTAATTGGGTTCTTGGACCAAGAGTCTCATGAATAATGTTTTAAATTGCGGTTAATGCTCCTGATACTAGATTCTCATCATATTTCAATTCTGGGGTTAAGACTTCTCGAGTATATACTGTTAATCCCGCATTGTTATATAAAATTATATTTTGGATGGGAAATGGAAGTCGAAAGATATAATCAAAATTCACTATAAAATTAGCAAGTAAAAGAAATAGTCCAATAGAAGTTAAAATTAAAACAACTAAAACGCTTCCCATATGTAATGCATTAAGGTCATCAGGAATGGTCGTAATTATCCAATCAAATCCTGAATTAATATAGTAAAATCCAATGATAAATGACAAACCTACTATTGTGTAGATGATTCGTGAAATAAGTAAAAGTAAAATCCCAATATATTCTATTTTAACATCTGATTTATGAGTCATTTTATTTATTCGAGAGACGACATAAAGCGATCTAATAAGCATTATAGATGACCCCAAGTTGAACAAAAATCTTATTAATTGTCTATCTAATTCAAAATCTAATAATCCAATGTATTGAGCTATATATAGAAATAAAACTAATACTTGAAATCCTATAGATATTCCTAATATATATTGATTAGGTTTCAAATCAAAAAGAGATTCATAATGTAGAAATATCAAGAAAAACGCAATTCCTGTGAATAAAAAGGTCAATAAATATAGATTGTTTGGTAAAGCGGTAATAATTTGCCCTATAATCCCTATTATTGCTGCTACTAATAAATATCTAATAATTCCTCGCTTTTGACTATTCTTATATAGTAATATAAACCACATTATTAATATAATAATAACAATAACAATCCCAAAGTAAAAGATCATTGAATAAAAGAGACCTGCTAGATCAAAAAGCATAATAATAATATTTCTTTCGCAATATTTATTTCTTACTTTCTCATGCAAGAAAGATTTCTCTCAACAATTTATATTTACTAAATTGATATAAAAAAAGTAAATTAATTCCAAAATCAAGAAGAGTAGTTTTGTAATAAAATGCGCTTGCGGGGATTTGAACCCCGGTCCCAAGGATTTAGCAAAAGAAATGTTAAGTTTCTCTTTTGGCAACCTTGGATTCTACGATTTTATAGTTATAAGGTAATTCTTATTACTTCTATACTACAAGCGCAGAATAATAAAATTAAGTTAATAAATTTAAAAAGATATTAAAATTTAACCTAATTGGAAAAGACGTACCTTCTTTATTATTAGGGTTTAATAATATACAAAAATAAAAAAATAAATAAATAAAAGGATAATAATCTCACTGAAAATTTAAAATTAGATATTCTTCTGTTCTTTTTCTTTATTTTCTTCACTATCTTTAAAGGAAATCTCATGGATATGATCTGGAGTCTCGGATTCAAAATCTTGAGTGGTAAATTTATCAATACTGCTTTCAAGAACTTTTGTAACTTCGTATTCTGGTTCTATAATTCTTTCCATTTCTGGTAATACTTCCTCTTCAGATACTTTCATTTTCTTGAATGTTAATTTAATTTCAGCGAATTCTACTATACCTAATTTTACTCCATATTTTCTTACATAATTCCCACTTTTATGTCTTATCATCTCATTAAAAATTAATCCTGGAATTGTAGCTAATAAAATCATAATTAATAGGACTACCCATAATATTATTGCGATTATAACATATTGAAATTGATTAGTATCTATGTAGGTTGAAACCAGATTAAGTATTATCGTGAAATAGGTTGCAATAACTCCAATGCCTGCATATCCTTTTATAACTGTATGGAACCACCCTCCAACAGATCTTACAATAAATGGCTCTGAAATTGATTTGACTTTAATTTCATTTGAATAAATAATTCCGGAATTCTTTAAAAACCATATAGAAGCAAAAAGAAACATTGAGATAGCAAATGTCCAAGGAAGAGTAACTATTAAACTTACTATATTGCTTAATTGCACTTCTACTGTTTCGGTGCTTGTAAGAAAAGCTCTAAATTCAGGAGAATATATTACATTAATTACATCTTCAGATAAAAATTTGGTATAAAGATTAGTCGCTAACATTAATGCGAACATTATAGGAAAAAATCCCTTTCCAAAAAATTTTACTTTTGTTGGAGTAGGTTTTTCTTGTATTCCATATCGCAATTTTTTTCCTATTATTTTTTTATGTATAAAGAGAAAAATAGGAGCTAAAATATATCCTCCCAGAAGATATCCTGCAAATCCCATAACTGGAATGTATAAGATAAAAACTACCATTAATTCAACTATTAACGTATTTCCTGGGATCCAAAGACTTATTTCATATTGAAATTCTTTTGGAAAAAAGAAAATAAAGATTAATCCTGCAGTAATCCAAAATATTTCATAAATTGAAAATAATAAAACAGGTAGAAAATATTTTTTAATAAAAAAGATTATACGCGTCATTTTAATCTCCGTTAAAATATTAGAATCTAAAATTATTTCAAAAAGATTATAAGAATTGCTATTAATAAAGATTTGTATAAGTATAATCTTAATACGAAAATTTAAAAAAATATAATAAAAAAAATAGGATATTCTTTATTGATTTTAACTATCAGTTGTTTTAACTAATTTAGTCTCTGTTTGTTTGATTTCATTTGTTTCAATGAATTTTTCTAACTCATCAAGACTAGTTGGCAATCCTACTCGTACACCCATTATTTTACATTCTAAATGGGACATAGCCGCAGCAATCCTCGCAGTTTTCTTTAAAGAGAAATTATTGAGAGTAGAAATAAGAATCCCACTCATAAAGGCATCACCTGCTCCTGTTGTGTCTTCTACAGGTCCTTCAAAAATCGAACTATTTAATATATTTTCTCCATCGAATAACATTGATCCATTTTGACCATCTGTTAAAGATACTAATTTAACACCCCAATTATAAAATTTTTTAACCATATCAAGAGATGTTTCTTTTTTTGTAATTTCTTTTGCTTCCTCCTTATTTAATGATAAAACATCTGATTTTGAAATTAAAATCTTTGCCCATTTCCGATTATGAGAAAGAATTGACATACTTGGAGCTGCAAAGACTTTTCCTCCTTTCTTTTTTGTAATATCTATTGCTTTATCAATAGCTTTACAAGCCTCTTCATTTGTTAATGACGTCCAAACTAATGCTTTTATATTATGAAATAACTCTTCTTTTATATTTTCAGGTTTTAGTAAATTATTAGCGCCCTTATAAGCTAGGATACTTCTATCCTTACCCCATTCTGTCTTTAATATCACTGAAAAAGCTGTACTATCTTTATCTGTCTGAAGTATATCAGAAAGATCAACTCCCCTCTTTTTCATATCATCCATACATATTTGTGCTGAAAAATCTTTGCCTAAAACACCTAAATAAGCGGTTGTCAATCCTAACATTGCGCAATTTGATGCTATATTAGCAGCAGATCCTCCAGGTACGAATCTGACGTTATCTACATTCATTTTGCGACTATATTCAACAGCAGTATATTTTTTAATTGTATTTTTATCAAGTAATTCAAATCTTAGAATATCATCAATTTGAATGATGCAATCTAAAGTACATGACCCTATTGTTATAAGCTCTGGTTTCATTATTTTTTCCTATTCTTAAATAATAATAACATTTTAAATTAAATTAGAAATAATATCTATTCTTAAAAACTTTATTTAAGAATTTTTAAATTAAAGAAAATAAGATTATTATATTAATAGTTCTAATTTTAATATATATTCATGAATTGTAATTCCATGCAGTAAAGCATTATGAAGTAACTTACCATTAATTTCATTTAGATCATTTTTAGAATTAATTTTAGGGTTTTCTTTTATGATAAAATTAAGATCTTTTTTTAAAGAATAGTCCTCTTTTGAAAACATTCCAAAATATCCCCCATATGTCTCCAATAAGGTTAATATTACCTTTTTCTCTTCTTTATCAAATTTTTTTTCACAATTATAGCAGAAAGGAATAAATAAAAGCTCAGAATTATAAATTTTAGAAGAATTTGCAATTATAGAATGACAAATACCACATTTCAAAGAATTATCATTTACTTTAACTTTTAAAACTCTCATACAGAACAAAAATATTCTTTGTATTTAAATAAAAAATCGAGAATTGGATAAAAATGATTTAAGTATTAGAATAAATGAAAATTATAGATATCAAAAATAAATATTTATGACGCCATAAGTAATTTCTCGTAACTACATCTGGATTGACTTTCTTTGGATGGTTTTTTATATTTCATCACGAATTTCGCAATAGCGCATTGAAAATTCTTGAATTCGCCAAAAAGAGTGTTATGAGTCACCCGTTTTTGCAAGAACTTTCAAAACCATTCCATTAGATTGAGATTAGGAGAAAAAGGCAGCAAAAACAAGAGCTTAAGCTTATCCTTGCGATATAGTTCTACAAACCCGTCGTGGTCGGGCGAGTTCCTCGTAATTTGTAGCGGTCTCATGAATTACAATAAGCCTACGAGGTTAAATTAAGGATGTGATATGGAGGTGATAAGGTCTGATCTTGGGTAAAAATTTTAGCCGCTATAAATATTTTAATCTTTTGATTTATGTCTGTTTAGTTCTTTTTCTAGCTCATCAATTTTTTCATTTGAGACCATTCTAAATTTTCAACATACATTAGATAAACTAAGTTTCATTGAAAATCAACTCAGAGTTAATGCTTCTTTAATAGCAAAAGATTTGAATTTACATAGAAGTATAATAATATACTATATTAATAAATTAAAAAACTAAAATTTAAACCATTCTGATAAAGTAGGGAGATAATTCAATTTATATCTGAATTATGAAGAAAAAGATAATTATACTACAGAAATATTGGATTAAATCTTATTTTATATTATATTAAAATAGAAAGGAAAAAAAAAAACTAAGGATTTATTGGAAATTCATCTATTATACCTACATATAATTGAGCTACTAATAAAGCATCGTTAATATCGATAATTCCATCTCCATTAACATCAGCGACTTCTGGATAGAAGATCTCAGGAGTTATACCTACATAATATTGAGCTATTAACATAGCATCAACAATATCAACATTACCATCATTATTTACATCGCCTAGTCTATTATTTTGTAGTAAAGTAATAGCATACTCATAATATAACTGAGCAGAGAGGTATGATTTTTTTGCATAAGATTGTGCTTCTATAAAGTCTTCAGATTCATATGTATTATAAAAAAATGATTGATTTGAGAAAATATAATTCAATTCTTTTTCTAAAAAGGGATCCAAATTGGTAAATCCATTGTTTAAAAGAGTGGTATTTGCTATATTTAATAATTCCCAAGTTTTATTTATATATTTGAATGAATGGGCTCGAGCAATTGCATCTCTATCAAATGTACTATATGAAGTATCACTATGTAGATAACTCATTGGTGTAGAAATAAAATTAAATAGGAAATCTACATGAAGGTTCTCCATATTATCTTTATCAATTGTATAGTAATTAAATGGATGTAATAATCCTATTTCATGTCCTACTTCATGAACAATTAAATTTGTATGATCAGTTAATATTTCACTATCATATCCTCCATCAATAACAATAACTCTCTCAAAAAGAGAAACTCCAGTTATACCTAATCTTGCATCGATTATGTTTTCCGGTAATGCAAACATGAATACAGGAATAGTATCTTCAAATATACCTAATTCATTATAGAAATTCTTTAAATAGGCTGTTATATTCTCATATATTCGACTTTGTATAATTGAAGAATTTTTTACTTCCATTATCAGTCTTTCTAATTCAGGGAAATTATATATAGATTCTGTATGAATTGAAACATCCCATTGAGAATTAGGAATCAACTCTTCAATACAACTTTTTACGAGATTTTTATCTATATAATTATTTGGATTACTTGAAAACAGATTACCCGTAGTATTATCAAAAATAACAATTCTTATATTATTCTTCTCTTCATATATCATTGGTTCATAAACATAACAAGGTAAAAATATATAATTAGATAAATCTCTGATATATTCTATAAATTCATTATTAAGAGCATCTTTATCTAAAGGAAAAGAATACTCCCAAATAGGTGGAATCTCCTCTGGAGAAACACCATCTATCATAGGATCTTCTATGGGAATAAAATCATAATGATAAATTGGTCCTGCAGATAAATCAAGAAAAACACCTCTATTTGGGATCTCACCACCATAAAGGATAGTATACTCTATAATTGATGGAGATCCTATTGTTGTATCTTCAAAAACAATTGAATAATAATGATAATCTTGGATAAGTCCATGAGTGTAAAGATCAATGAGATAGAAACAATAACTATTATTTATTTCAGAAAAATAGTTGTTTATATTGTTATCTAACCAGGTAATAGCGTCCACAGCAGAATATTCTTTTGCAGTTGTTGCTGTAGGATTATATTTTAGTAATTGATATGGAGGTAATATATCTGTTTCAATAGAAGTTAAATAATTAGCAAAATCCAATTCCAGAGACGTACCATCAGAAAAATAATAATTATATTCTAGATTATAAATAGCTCCCATATAAGATGATTTTATTTCATCATCAATAATTTCTCTATAGGTTGGTTTTATTAAATCCTCTAAAGAATTATTAATATAAGATGTATTGATATATACTGAATCAAATCCAATAAAAATAATGTTTATTGGAATAGAAGATTCAATATAAAATGGTTCTAGAGGATTGGTTAATATAATTTCAGATTGTGCCCTTTCTAAATTAGGATCAGCTGTATAGTCTATTGTATTATCACATATAAATAGATTATTTAATTTAAAAAATATAATAACAAAAAATAATGAAATAAATAATATCTTTAATTTTTTATGAAATTTCATTTTTGTAAAATCATTTAATTTTTTGGATTTTAAAATTTATACTTAGAATAATTTTTACTAGTATATAAACAGGATCAGGACTAATATTAGACAAATTATTTATAATTTATTTCTATTTTAAAGAAAGGAATCTAAATGAGCTTAATTTAAATAACTTGATAACAATTTTGATATTTTTTAAAATTAAAGTAATGAATTTAAAAATAAATTTTTTAATCTTTAGATTTTAATCGGTTTAATTCTTTTTCTAACTCATCAATTTTTTCATTTGAAACTACACTAGGAAGGGCTCCCGTCATCTCTACATTAATCTCTGCGTCAATCTCACCGAGAACGTCATTTACCTGATTGTCTGTAACAGCTGTATCGAGCGAAATAGAGTCAATGCCTTCGGCTGTTATTTCTGATGTAACTTCAAAGTCTTCTATATTCATATTGATGTCTGTCATCATTTCTGTGATTTGAGGTATTGATAATGTAGATTTAAGAGTAGCAACTGATTGAGAAATATTTTTCATAATCCCTGCCACATCACTAATTGCACTTGCTTGTTCTAATTTAAAGAGTAGACCCTCTAAATTAGTTCTAAATGCATCCACAGCTCGAGCTTGCTTTTTAACTTGTAAATAATTTCGTGCGTGAAATTTTGATCCTTCCATATCTCCTTGTTGTCTTAATTGAACTGCTTTATCTCTTGCTAATTTTGAAGTCATTTCTAACTTCTTAGATTGACGTAATAATCTTTTGTTAAATACCTTTAATTTTATGCTTGCAGAACGTATATTATCTGATTTTTTGCCTCCAGATAACCATCCACTAATATCTTTTAAAAATCCTATAAGAGATCACCTAAATAATTATTAATCTTTTTATAATATATATAAAATCTAATTATATAAAATTATTTTTAGAATCCAATTTTTAAATTTCTGTATATAAAAAAAAAATTTGAAATAATGCTTAAAATATATTAATAATAATTTGATTTGTTATTATATATTAGATAGCAAAAATTTTGTAAAATAATAATTATTTATGGTATATAGAAATGTCTTCTGTAGATTCAAAATTATATCAATTTGCTGTTCAAGAAGCAAAAGAGGCTGTAGCTTTAGACTCAAAAGGTGACTATAAACAAGCAATGGTTAAATATCAAAGAGCTGCAGAAAGTTTAATTCAATTTATAAAATTTAATAAAAATCATATTATGAACCAGAAATGCAAGATTCAAATCCAAGAATACCTTGAAAGGGCTAAGATTCTTCAAGATCATGTTGGAGGATCTCGTACGAAAAAGAGTTCTCCACAAAAACCGATAATACATTCATCTGATGATAAGATCGAGAATGAAAATGAAGCAGTTTCAAGTGAAGAGCAAGATCTTTTGAATATGATTTCTGGGACTATTATAACTGAATCACCTGAAATAAAATGGAAAGATATAGCTGGACTTGATGGTAGTAAACAATTAATAAGAGAAGCAATTGTATTGCCTATATTGAAACCAGAATGGTTTACCGGTGTTGTTAAGCCTTGGAAGGGAATTTTATTATTTGGTCCTCCTGGATGTGGTAAAACATTATTAGGAAAAGCTGCAGCATCAGAAATTAAAGCTACTTTTTTTGGAACCTCTGCATCAGATCTTTTAAGTAAATGGCTTGGAGAAAGTGAAAAATTAATTAGTTCATTATTCAAATTAGCTAGAATAAAAGCTCCAAGCTTGATTTTTATGGATGAAATTGATGCTATTGCTACTAAACGAGGTGGAAGCGAAAGTGGTGGTGAAAGAAGAGTAAAAACACAGTTATTAAGTGAAATTGAAGGATTAAAAACATCTCATGATAAACCCCTATTGGTAATTGGTGCTACTAATCATCCTTGGGATTTAGATAATGCAATTCTTAGTAGATTTCAAAAAAGAGTTTTTGTTCCATTACCTGATATGGAAGCAAGAACTGCAATATTTAAAATCCATACAAAAGGAGTAAATATGCAATTGGAAAGTGATGATTTTATTGAATTAGGAGTGCGTTCAGAAGGGTTTTCTGGAAGAGATATTGCAAATATTTGTCAAGAAGTTGTAATGATCCCCATTCGAGAGATAGATACAAAAGGACTGTTAGAAAATCCTAATATGGATATTCAAAGAAGAGACATCACTTTAGACGATTTTAAGAAAACCTTTAAAAAATCTAAACCTGTACTATATAAAGATGAGTTAAAGGAATATCAAGAATGGGAAGATAAATATGGTCAAACCTAATTAATCTAAATGCTGATGTATAAATATGGAAAGACAAAAAGAAAGAGCAAAAGAAGTCTCAAAAGAAATAAAGCAAAAAACAGATAATGAACTCTTAAGACTCAGAAAAGAACTTGAGAGATTAAAAAGACTAAAAGAAGAAAAATTAAAAGAAGAGCAGAAGCTTAAAAATAAACAAAAAATAGAAATTGAAAAAGATAAAGTTGAATATATCACTCAAGAAGAAACTGAGACCTCTATTGATGAAAATTTATCAGATGTTAAAATTGATATAACGGGAATTGAAAAAATTGAAGAAAAACTAAGCGAAATGGATAATTTTCTCAGCAAAGAGTTGGAACGAATTGATCAAAATACTTATGACAAAAATGCTGAATATATTGAATCTCAACTAATTGAATTAGAAAAAGAAATTGTTGGAGAAGCTGGTCTTATAGAAAAAGAGTTAAGTCCATATGATCAATTATTAGAAAATTACCCTTGGCTTGAAGAACCAAGATATGAATATATGTACCAAATTCCAAATAAGACTAAAAATCCTGATGATTTTGAATCTTGGCAAAATGAATGGGGAAAAGTACTATTTGACTATGCAAGATATGCAATATTGCATATTCTTTATCTCACAAAACTTTATTCAGAGATTCCTTTTTCTAAATTCGAGAACCGTAAACAAGCAATTAAAGAAATTGCAAATAAACTTGTTCTTGATGAACTTGGAGAATGGATTACTAAAAAACAAGATAAAATTCGCATCTATTGGAAAACACTAGAAATTTGGGCAGATGAAATATATGATTGGGCTCATGAAATGGGTAAACTTGATCCTATTCTTGTTTATGAGATTAGAGATGCAAATCAAGAATTTAGTTCTCTACCTAAAGAAGATCTTGAAAAAATATTTAACCTCCTAAATAAAGAGGGGAAAGGGATAGTTATAAAGACTGATGATGGTCAAATTGCTTTTAAAATAAGAATTGAATAAAGGATGTGTCTTTTTTTTATAATGAAGGAAAGAACCATTGTTTCCCTTTCAATATAGATTCTCTAAATTTTGCAAGCCCACTATCTTCTAATGTTTTTAAAACTCTCAAAGATCTATCTTGAGTCCAATTTAAATCATTTATAACATCTTCCAATAAAACAACACCTTTACCTTTATTTTTTACTAATTCAATTATTTTCATCTGATCAGCGGTATAATAGATTGGAAAAAATTGAACCATAAATGCTCCTGAATCAAGTTTTTTAACATCCTCAATCACTCCTTTTTTTTTCAATAAATTCATAGCTTTTGACACATGATTGAGATCAACTTTACCCTTTAAATCTCCTGTATTGACAACATCAAAAATCTCTGATAATGGTAATAATCCTATACCTATTTCTTCTTTTCTAAGAAGGATACGTTGGTATGCTAACATACCTAAATTATCAATATTTATCTTATTTGATTTATTACCTAATACATCACTTTCTTGTATTTGTTCTTTGATTATTTTTGATGATGGAATATTATATTTTTTATGTAGATATTCAACCTCTTCTTTGAGATCTGGATTTAGTGCCAAAATAACACCATGACTTTTAGCCATTTCATCAATCTTTTCTTTTGTAAGATTTTTAATTGAAGCTTTAGCTTCCATTTCTTTAAATTTTAATTCAGTACCTTTTTTTCTCATAGCTTCTCTGAGATCTATTTCATCTTCAATCTTTCTTATACCCATAATATATAACACCAACTATTAATTATAATAATAATTGATTAATAATAAAATTGGTTTATTTATTTATCTAATCTGAATATGGTACTATTAGCTGAATTTCGAAATTTAAATATCATTGAAATAGAATTTTTGAAGAATACTTTTTTAACTATCTCAGAAAAACTTGTTTCTTTTTTAGATAAAAATTCTGAAGATCTGTATGTTTCAATTTATGAAGATAAAAAAATAAAACCCTTCCCTGAAATATATTACTCTCCTTATATTTTGAAAGATTTGATAAATAAATTCAAATTATCTGTTTGGAGTGTAGGTATTTATTTCGGATTTATCAAAAGAGGAGAATTCTATCCCAGTCTTGAAGTATTTGAATTCTTTGATAAAAAGAATTTAATTCCCAATGAAATTAAATTTCAGGTTAATCAAAAAGCAGAAAAGTCCATTTTGTATGGTAATGATATAAAAAAGAAGATGATAAATTCTTATTTAGGACATATAGAGAAAAATAATTTTATAATAATATATAATAAATTAGATGAACTTATTGCTATAGGTTATTTAAATCAAAAAAATAATGAAATTAATTCACTTCAAGAAAATGAGATCATAGCTTTAAATCTAATTGATAAAGGATATTTCTTGAGAAAACAAGCATGAATGATTAGAGTTTTAAAAATTATGTATTCTAAATTCATTAAAGAAAGTTATGTTCTCTATTTTTATTGATACATTATTATCTTGTCTGAATCTATATTTCGAGAATTTCAAAACTGTTTTCTAGTATTACAACTTTATCTAGATTTTGAATTTCAATCTCCTTCTTTA
>CAZBEU010000075.1:0-3164 GCA_964491005.1 uncultured archaeon
GATTATAAAATTGATAAACAGACTCATCTTGTAGAAAAATTTAGACAACATCAATTTGGTTTTGTTGCAAAAGATAATCATGTAATTGAATTAGGATTGAGTTATAACAGTATAAACGAAAGAAAAATTAAGATCCTCCAATTTATGCCAAAGCTCTCAGTATTTAAAAAACTTAAATCTTTAGATATAAATGGTTGGGAAAAAGTATTTGAAGCACGCCTTAGTGAAGAAAAAAGACGATATGAAAATTATTTAGAAACAACTCGTAAAATGTATCGTACAGTAGAGGAAAGACGTGAAGCTCAAGCTAAAGCACAACGAGATCAATATCAACCGATATCGGGATTAACATTCCATGATGTATGGTTGCAAATAAAAGATCTTTCAGAACTTGAATATCTCGATGTATCTCAATGTTTATTAGAGGGTGCAAAGTTTGAAAATTTAGCGACTAACTTAAGATATTTAGATTTAAACAATAATAAAATTGTAAAATTAAAAACTGAATCTGAGAGTTTGGAAAAACTTGAAATTCTCATAGTAAATAACAATCCATTAAATGTTTTCCCAGAAGAGTTGACCAAAGCAATAAATCTTAAGAAATTAAATTTATCTGAGACAAATATAAAAGAAATTCCTGAGTTTGTCGGTGATTTAAAATATCTTGAAGAACTTGAACTTCCTTTACAAATTAAAGGATTTCCACAATCTATAATTCATTTAAAAAACCTTAAGGCTTTAGTTTCTAATCTTTTACCAGATCATATTAAAGAACTACCTAATTTAAAATCATTAATCATAAGTTCATGCAAAGATGAAAAACTTTCGGATGCTCTTACAGAACTTACATCTCTTAAAGAATTGGTAATTAATAATTGCCGTTCATTAATATCTTTACCCAAGAATATTGGTAATTTACAGAATCTAGAATCATTAATTATAACAGGGAATTTAGCTCTTGAATCTCTTCCAGAATCATTTTTTAATCTTTCAAATCTTCGTACGCTTAATCTGTATAATAATAATCTCAAAAAATTTCCAGATAAATTAGAAAAATTACCCATATTAGAAATATTAACCTTATCCAATAATAAATTGGAGCATTTACCTTATTCTGTCTTCAAATTGACAAATTTAATCGATTTTGCAATTGAGAACAATCCTCTGGAACTAAATGATAAATTAATTTCTGGAAAAACCTTACCTGAGATTAAAGAGTATGCAAAAAAGAAGATGGCAATTAATGTATTTATTAGCCATGCTGTAGCTGATTATGAGTCTTGTCATTTAAATGAACTTGGTGAATTTTTAGAAAATCAATTGGAAGTAGATATTGCTTATTTATGTGAACGAGATCTTAGTGGAAATATTGATGGATTTATGGATAAAAATATCCCTAATTCACAGATAGTCCTCTTTATTAGTACAGCTAACTCTGTAAATTCAGTTGATTGTCAATATGAACTAAAATTATCTCGAGAATATAATATACAAATTGTTCCTGTAAAAGCAAAAGAACTAGATTGGGGTGACCTTGCTAAAATAGGATTAAATCGAGAATTAGGTATTGAATGTGATTTTAAAAATAAAGAAGAGTTTATGAACTTTTGCGAAGAACTTTATTCTTATATTAAGAAACTAAAGCGTCAAATTGATCTACATGATAAAGAACAAGGAAAAATTGATCGTCTAACTATTGGATTAAAACTAGCAGAAAGAAAAATTGAGTCTTTAGAAAAGAATTTTGAAGATCTAAATTCAAGAATTAACACGCTTGAAAATAAATAATTTCTATTTTTTTTTATATAATTTATTATAATGATATATCTATAATATTATAGGACATAAATCACAATAATAGTATCTATTCTCTCGCAAAACAATTTCTCCTCTTAAAAATTCAATCTTTTTTTTAAATATTGGTCCATCATATACAAATGAGTGAAATTCTCCATTTTCTCCACAGAAATCAACATTTGACGGGAGTTCAGATAAAAATTGCTGATTAAATTCTCTACCAATAAATTCTTTCTCCAGAAATTTTGTATCTACACAAGTAATAATTGCTTTAAATCCCAAGTCTATAAATTTATTAGCAAGTTGTAAAGTGTCTTTTTTCCATAGAGGAAAAATTCCTTTTATCCCTAATAATGATAATTTATCTTCTCGATATTTGCGTAGATCTTCTAAAAAAATATCTCCAAAAGCTACTGAAAATTCGCTTTTTTTTAGAAATTTATTAAGACTTCTACGCATTTTGGCTTCATATTCTTCATTTGATGATTTTTTCGATAATAAAATTTTTTCAATAGGAACCCCTAAGGATTCTACTTGTTGTTGAAGAAGAACATTTCTAACACCATGCATACTAATCCTATTATAATCTTCTGTAATAGTTGTTAATAATGATATTATCTTATATTTCTCAGATTTTAGAAGTTCATAAAGGGTGAGAGCACAATCTTTTCCACCACTCCAAGAAAGAACGATTTTCTCTTTCATATTAATACAAGTTAAGGTTTAGTGGTTTAATAATTTCATTTTATTGTAAATCAATAATGCTCAAGAAAACATATTTATTCATTAAGAAAAAGGGAGCTTAAAATATTTACATTTTATATAATAACTAATTTTGCTTCCAGTATTCAAAATTAATATTTCCTGAATGTTTTAAAAAAGAACCATCTTTAAATTCTTTAAAGGCGATTTCTAACTCTTTTTGAGTGTTCATAACAATTGGACCATACCATGCGACGGGCTCTTCTATTGGATTACCAGAAACTAATAAAAATCTCATACATTCTTCTGAATGGATTGTTATATCCTCGCCTTTATCATATAATATTAATTGTCCGGATTGTTTAAAAGAATCTTTATTTTCATCAAAATACCCAGTTCCATCATATATGTATGCAAAAACAGTATGATTTTGAGGAAAAGAGTGAGAAAATTCTGAATTGGCTGTTAATGCGATATCGTAATATTGAGGTTCCGTGATAATATCTTGAACAGGCCCCTTAATTCCTTTATACTCCCCACATACAATCTTTATAATAGCTCCTTTATCCTTTACCGTAGGTATCATATTTGCTGTAATATCTCTATACCTTGGATCCATCATTTTATGGGTTGATGGTAAATTTGCCCATAGTTGAAATCCCATC
>CAZBEU010000076.1:0-2686 GCA_964491005.1 uncultured archaeon
AAAAATAGTAAAAATGAAAAAGAGTAAAATTTGATATTATATAATAGAAAAAGGAATAATTTCTATTTTAATAATTGTTTTATTTTACTAAGAGCATTCTGAATTATTAATAATTGTATATTTCTTGCTCCTCCAATTACTTCTTCAATTTTTGAAACATTAGAAAATCTTTCAAGAGGAGTATTATCTGTTAATGAAATGCCGCCCATTTGTTGCTGTACTTCATAGCATACCTCATGGGACAAACGTGCAATATGATATTTAGCTTGTGAGACTACACTAGCAACCCACTTAGACACATCTTTATCTGGTTTTTCAGCAAATAATATCTTCTCATCATATATAGTACCTACTTGAAGAATTAATGCTGTAGCTGCTGTTACTTTAGATAATAAATCAGCTAATCCAAAACCCACTCCTTCAAATTTTAATATATCTTTCCCAAATTGTCTTCGATAATTTGTATAAATCATTCCATAAATTAAAGCACCCCAACAAACACCAATACCATTAGCCGCGATTACTAGCCTCTCTGGAACCAATCCTTCAAATAATCGTTTATATCCTTCTCCATTATCTGCTAAGATATATTCTTGAGGTACCTTTACATTTTCTAAATACGTCTGAGCAACATGAATACGAGGTGCTGATGATATTGCAATTCGATTTGTTTTTATTCCTAATTCACGTGGAATAAGAGTTTGAACCATAGTTTCTCTGGGTTTTTCTTTATCATAAACACCATAGATAACAAAATAATCTGCTTTTGGGCCATTTGTTGTAAATACTTTTTTACCATTATAAATAATGCTATCATCTGTTTTAGAGCACATAGTTATCATATTTACAGAATCAGAACCTCTTTCAGGTTCAGTAATGCACAAAGAACCAATTTTCTTACCAGACATCAGTTCATCTTTAACATGTGCAATTTTTTCATTCTTTCCTCCATGATGAAAATAATGGAATAAGGCATTTGCGCATAAAACTGAACTTGTAAACCTTGCAGCATCCAATTCTGCATCAACTATTGAAAGATTTAAAGAAAGCAATAACTCCATTTTCATTCCAAAAGGTTTATAGTCTTTCCAAGCATTAACTCTTTGCATAAATCCTTGTTTTCCTAATTCTGGAAATAATTCATAAATATCTTTACAAGTATTAACTTTTGGTTCTAATTCAATACAAAATTTTTGAACTTCTTTACAAAATTTCATTTCATCTTCATTTAACATTGGAAAAATATTAGCATTTAAAATATTGTATACATTTGCTAATGTCATTTTTTCTAATATCTTATCATCGATTACCTTCTCTTGCATATTAATCATTATGTTCTATTATTACTGGGAGATATTAATTATCTAATCTCTAATCGATCTATTAATTTATTGATTTTTAACTGATAAGATCATATATTAAACTTCAAACTAAAATTCTACTAATTTTAGATTTAAAAAAGAAGAATATAAAAGATTGTTTTTCAAAAAAAAATATTTCTTAATATTTGCCAAATCGATAAGTTATATTATTATCCTTTTTATTGAATAATATTTTTTTTATTTGAAGAGAAAAGTTATGGTTATCTCTTTTATTAATTGAATTTCTTAATTCATTAAAAATATCTTTATTTATATAAGTAATATGTTTTTGCGTGCTCATAATCAGTTGTATTTTATATTTAATTATAGAAATAATCACTTTTTTTAAATTTAATATTTATAGAGACCAATTTTTAAAGCAAAAAATTTTCCTTTAAAAAAATAAAAAATAAAAAACTTAATTTAATCATTATACTAATAATATTTAGACTCTTTATTTAAAAGTATAAGATTAGATTTAAAATGAATAACGATAAGAAGAAACATCAGAATAAAGACCGAAAAGAAAAAGTTGCTAAAGTAATAGATAAATATATTGTAGAGAAAAAAAAAAAAAAAAAAGTAAAAAAAAAATATAATAAAATTTCAAATTTGGTTGAACAGACAGAAAAAGAAATTCAAAATACTGTAGAAAATAAAGTAAAACTATTGGAATCTGTAGAAAAAAGGAAAGAAAAAAAAATAATGATAAAAGGAGATAATGAGTATACTTCATTTACATCAAATCTTTTATCTGCAAAACCAAGAACTGAAGAAGAATTAAAGCAAGATATAGAGGATCTTCAAGACGCAGTATCTACTTTAGAATCAATAGATATTAATATGATACCCTCTATTAAAAAAAAAATTGAAATTGGATTGGGAATCTTCTATGATAAAATAGCACGAAGATTACAAAAAATAATAAAACAAAATCATTTAGATGATTTTAAATTCATTCCAATTCAAAGATTAAAGTATTATGTCGTAAATCAAATACCAAATCTTAAAAATGACGATTTTCTTCCAATTCTTAATGTTATGGTTGAAACTGATCTTATTCAAGGACTTATTGAAATTAATCCAACACTATCATTCATTCTTTTTATTAAAGAAGATTTAGAGTTATCCGAATCCCAGAAAGTTGCTCTTTCTTTTGCCTATGATGAAGATATTTTAACAATAGAAAAATTATTGGAACTTACTCAATGGTCTGAAGAATATGCAATAAAAACACTTAAAGCTCTATTGAAAAAGAATTTATTAGGTATAGTAGATAATGTTATAAAAGTGGAAAGTTTTGAACCTCTAAAGGAGAGAAAGAA
>CAZBEU010000077.1:0-2881 GCA_964491005.1 uncultured archaeon
CGCAAGAACACCATTTTTTGCCCATATTTCAAGATCCCATTGGGTAATAGGTATAGGGCCTCTTTAAAAACACCAATTATCACATCTTGTACATTTAAAAGTAAATTTTGTTTTTTCTTCTATCTCTGATTTTTCTTTTTGATTATTATTATTCTCATTTTTTTTTTCTTCAGTCATATTTTTCACTTTTTTATAGTGGTTCTTTATTAGAATTATAATAATTTGATTATTTTCATTAATATAAAATATCTTACAAAAAAAAATTTTATTATAAAATTTATTAATTTTTTAATATTTTAAGTTGTAATACTTATTCTATATTATTTAATTATGTCATTTGAAGAAGATTTTAAATTAATTAAACAATTAACAGAAATCCAAGGATGTAGTGGAAACGAAAAAAAAATAAGAGATTTTATTAAGAACAATGTTGTAAAATACTGTGACAAGATAGAAATAGATTTTTTAGGAAATTTGTTTTGTTATATTAATAGCACTGCAGCAGAACCAAGTAAAAAGCTTAGAATTCTTTTAGATGCTCATATGGATGAGATTGGTTTTATTGTTAGATATATTGATAAAAAAGGATTTATAAGGTTTTCATCAGTGGGTGGACAAAATCCAAGAATTCTACCAGGTCAGAAAGTTACTATTCATTCGTCTAACGGAAAAAATATAATAGGAGTTATTGGAGAAAAACCAATTCATCTATTAAGTACTGAGGAAAGAAAAAAAGTAATTCAAATAGATGAATTATTTATTGATATTGGCATGTCTAGTGCTAAAGATGTGCATAAAATAATAGCAGTAGGAGATTATATTACCTTAAATCAAGAATGCTTTATATTGAATGATACAAAACGTATATCTGCTAAAGCTTTCGATAATAGAGCAGGATGCTTCATATTGATAAAATTGATTCATGAAATTTCGAAAATTCGGGATAAATTAGATAAAGATATAATATTTTTATTTTCAACTCAAGAAGAAATAGGTGTTCGGGGAGCAACTGTGGCTTCTTATAATATTAATCCTGATATTGGAATTGCTGTCGAAGTGACTCATGCTATTGATTTTCCAGGTATAAATAAAGAAAAATATTATGATTGTTCTTTAGGATCAGGTGTTTCAATAAGTATAGGGCCTAATATTTATTCTAAATTATCTAAATTAATGATCAATATAGCAAAAGAAAATAAATTGCCCTATATTTTAGAAGCAGAACCACGACAAGCTCCAAATAATGCAAGAGTTATACAATTAGCACGAAATGGAATACCATCATCTGTAATTTCAATTCCTCTACGATATATGCATACTAATATAGAAACAATAGATTATAACGATTTAATTAATTGTAAATTATTATTATATCAATTTCTACTGAAAAATCTAACAGAAATGATGATAACAGATTAATATTCTAAATATAAATAAAAATAAAGAAATTAATTTTCTGAAATTCTAATAAAATTTAATATTTTATATCTATTAAATATTGAAATCATATAATTTTCGTCATAAAAAATAAGCGGAAAATTATTTTAATAATTAAAAATTTAATCTTTTACAATTAAACAAAATTATAACTGATCTCTTAATGTTCTCACTAATAAAAAAGAAAATACTATTTTGGATTTTATTCTCAATAAATATTATTGTTGGTTTTTATTTTGGTTATCTATTCAGTAACTCTAATTCTTTAATATCATTCTGTCTAATACCAATCAACATACTGATTATCTTTGTATTAGTTAAATTATATATTGATAAGCTAAATATTAAAAATACAAAATCAGCTTATATTCTTATATATCTAATTTTAAACTTATTATTTTCATTCTTTATTGGTTATAGTATTCCCTTTATGAATGGAACAAATCCAATTAACATGGGAATTATAATGATCCCTTTGTTATGCTTTTTGAATTATAGTATATTGGATAGATTAAATTTTTATATTAGTGAAAAAGATTTAAAAGAAGAAATCACAATTGTAGAAGTGGATTCCAAAAAAGAAATTAATTATTGGTTTTTATTCACTGTAAATACTTTGAGTATTACTTTATTTAGTTATTTATTAAATACATCACTCTTAATTATTTCATTTTTAATGATTTCAATAAATTTAATATCTGTATTCGTTTTAACTTATTTCTTTACTAAAAGTAGAATAACTAAATTAAAATATCCTATATATGCTTTAATAGGATTTTTATCCATATTATTTATTGGATTTATTTCTGGGATATCAATACCCTTTTTAGAATCAGAAAATTTAAAGCTAATTGTTATAACTATTATTCCTTTATTATGTTTAGGGCATTTTAATATATTAAAAAACTTAAATATACATTTAACTAAAGATATATCCAAAAAAGATGAGATTAAATTACCAATTATTGAATATGAAAATAAAAGATATATTTTCTCTGTTAAATCATTAATTATTTTAGGCTTTGGAGCACCTTTTCTAATAGCACTTATATATTATTTTTTTGCATGGAGATGGAATTATTGGTTACATGAAATTGTAGTAAAACAAACAACCTTTTTTTTAAATTTGATTTTTGATATGGGTGTTAATAATAAATTTTATCCAAATAGGGTGAATCCATGGGTATTTGAGATACCAAGTAAATCAGAGATTAGTTTAGAAACATTTTGTACGGGAATTCAAGCAATTTGCATATTTGTTGGAATATTCCTTCTTACTCCTCATTCTAAAGATCCAAGAACAAATAAAGATACACTTTGGAGAAAAGTTAAAGGCATTATACTTTCTTCATTGATATTTTATATTGTAAATATTCTGAGAATGATTATTCAACTATATCTTTATTATCAAGGATATCCTTGGGAGGATATTCATTATTCAATA
>CAZBEU010000078.1:0-3860 GCA_964491005.1 uncultured archaeon
GAATATTAGAGAAAATAGTCTCTCGAGGAGTTGTTATAGCATCCCATATAACAGGATCATCTTTAAGGTTTACATCCTTTATTATCCCAAATATACCTTGCTCAATATTTACAGCATGAGCATATCCATCATTCCATGGGCGTAAATATGCAATATCATCGCCCACTATTGTCTGATTTGGTAACATTGCTGTACTAGTCTTGCCACAAGCGCTTGGATAGGCACCACAAAAATAAGATACTCTATTTTTTTCTTTTGGGTGTACGCCTAAAATAAAATCATGTTCAGCTAACCAATCCTCATTATTTGATTTGTGAATTGCTAATCTAAGTGCAAGTTTTTTTAATCCCAATGAATTTCCAGCGTATTGATTATTTACAGTTAAAACTTTTCCTTCTTGTAAATCAATATATACTCTCCTTTTATCAAGGTTTTTTGTTACAGGAGGATTTCCTGTTAATTCTCCCGAAGAATGTATAAATGAAAAGAAATTCTTGGAGCCATCTAATTTTTTAAATTCTTCATACCCAGACCTATATAAGAGATCTTCAGAATGACACACATAAAAACTATCAGTGAGTTGAAGTGCTAGCAATGAAAATTTTGAATTTTTAGGCCCTAAACAAAAAAATCGAACTACACATTCATGCTCTCTCATGCATCCATCCATAACTTTTAATATTTCATTTAATCCTTTCTCGCGATCGATTGTATTGATCCAAGGAGACTTATATTGACCAGCAGAAATTAACACTTTAGTATTTGTTTTATCTCTTGCTTGGTCATGATTACCCATATTGACAAATGCATCAAAGTGGACAGTATGACCTTCAATTCCAAGCTTTATTTCTTCTCCTAATTCCAAAGCTTTATTACGCACATAATTTATATCATCTTGAGAATCTGTGATAACTGTAACTTTGCTTGGTTTACATAATGCTACATATTCATTAATAATCTCTAAAATATAATGATTATTCAATGCTTGAAGTTTTTTTATATTCTCTTGATCTATCACATTTAGATCAACAATATCTTTTAGATAATATTTTAAATCCATTTTCATATTCCATTAGTATTAAAAAAAATTCTATTTTTTTTAAAAATATTAATGATTTTATTCATTTAAAGTTGGGCTTTATTGAATATCGTTCACTATTATCGTTAAAATTAAAGATTTTTTTTAAATTCTCCACTATCTTATTTAAAATTTATGTTTATAAATGAAATATTTTTAATTTTATTTTAAATAATTCTAAAGATTATCAATATAAAATATGAAAATTATAAAATAGAAAATTATAATTCACAGAAGAATTTATTTTAAAACGGTTTCTTTTAATAGATAAGATTTGTAAGTATTATAAGCAAGAAGTCCAACAAGGGGTAAAGCTGATAGAACAGAAAACCATTCTAAAATAGGCTCTTGAGTTAATATAAATAAGAAATTAATAACACCTATACTCCATCCATAATAAGCTATTATTTTCATAAATTTTTCGTGAGATAGAAGTGATATACCAATTAAAATTGATACTAATTGATAGAAGAGAAAAAAACCACTTGCCCAAAAAATATGAATCAAATCAGTATGAATAGGAAAGACTCCAAGTAATATTAAACAAGTAGCTGATATACATCCACACAACAATGTGATAGTAAGTAATTTTCTCTTTTTTTCTTCTTTTAAATCTTTGTACCAAATACAAAGCCCTATATAAAAAGGATAGAGTAAAAAACCTGTTATAATTGCACCCAAATTGAATAAAAATGCACCTAAAGGAGTATTTCCATAGTCTATACTTCCAAGATCACTTATCCTCCTAATGATCGGCGTCCAATTTTCTTTATATAAAAGAATTGAAAATATTGTAAAAGTAACATATGAAATAATTAATGATATTCCTGTTATCATAGATATGGAATATTTTAATCTATCTAACTTCATTATGAAATATTCTTTTTTTTAATAAAAAAGATTTAAAACTTTATATTTTTAATTAATATTTTCTATTTGAAATATTATCTTAATAATTTCTTCTACTCTTTCTTCACTCCATATGAAAAAAATCTTATTTTTATTAGGAAATATTATTGTCCTACTTTCTAAAAGACATTTTTTATTCTTTCTGTCTATAAATTTGATTAAAAACGATGGAAATTCCTTTCCAAATACTCTTGTCTTATTCTCTATAATTTCAATTAATTCATCAGAAGTCTCATGTATCCTTATCAATATTCTTTTTAATTGTCTAAAATAATAATTCAGAGATAAATCATCATTCTCTATATCATAATCAAATATAAAAAGGAGAAATCCTGCTTTATCATATTTTTCACTTTTTGAAAGTGGTATTTTTAATCTATAATCATACAATTTAAAACCAAATAATTCCATGTATTTTTTAATATTTTGATGAAGAATTTTCCATCCATTGGATATTAAGGGTTCAAGATATTTTTTCATTTCATTTTCTATCTGATTTAATGAGAATTCTAATCCATTTTTATAGAAATCTTCTAAATCATTTGAAATTTTTTTTTTAATTTCATTTAAGTGTGCTAATTCTGATTCTTTCATGGATATTATATTATTAAAATATTTTTTTGGATTAAGAGCATAAAATTTTTTTACTTTACTTCCAGCTTGACGTTCAATCTCAAAAATACAACCATATTCTATTAGTCTTCTCAAAATTGAATAAATTGTCGTTCTCTCAATATCAGGTATTTCTTCATTTAATTCTCTTGCCATACACCCTTCTTTACCATATTTAATCACTTTAAAATATATTTTAGCCTCCTCATAACTCATATTAAATTTTTCTATACCTTCAATATACTTTTTTTCAAAATCATTAAAAGAATCATTAAGCATATGCTAAGGAATTATTATATAATATTTAAGTTTTTTGTTAGAGTGGCATGACAGATAAACTTAAGTATTATGATAAATTGTTATGTCACAATAACAATTGAAAATATTATAAATAAAAAAAAAGTGTAAATATTGAAAGAAGAAAAACCAAATTATGGATTGTATCACAAGAATCTAATGATTTATTTATCAATTCTTGGGATTCTTGGTATTATTTTATGTATTTTTGGATTTTTTATGAATGATTTTCTAAAATATATAGTGCTAATTGGGGGAACAACAATTACTATTATTTTTCTTTGGCCTGCGCTAGGTTTAATTACTATTAATTTCACGGTTAATAATGACAGATATCAAGCATATCAGATCATTGAAAACCTCCAAAATAATGACCCTAAACTATTAGATGTAGGTTGTGGAACGGGTAGAGCAGCTATTAGTATTGCAAAAAGTCTTAAAAATGGAGGTATAGTTTGTGGTATAGATATTTTTGATGAACATATAATATCTAACAATTCATTATACACAGTTCAAAAAAATGCAAAAATTGAAAATATGGAGAAAAAAACGGAATTTAAATATGGTTCTGCTTTGGATATTCCTTATAATAATAATGAATTTGATTTAGTAAATACTAGTTTTGTATTACATGAATTCCCAGATAAAGAAAAGGCTTTAAATGAAATTAAAAGAGTATTAAAGCAAAATGGAATATTTTGTTTAACTGAATTTAATCGCCTTTCATTTCAATCCATTCTTATTAATGGAATATTTACATTAGTGTTTAAAGATAAAAATTATTGGAATAATGTTTTAATAAATAACGGATTTAAAGAGATAGAGATGGTTAAAAAGGGTCCATTTATAAGATATTTTGCTAAAAAATAAAGCATTTCCATAAAAAACACATATAGGTAAATTTTCGATATAAAAGAAGCTAAAAAATCAAAAAATGAAATTTTTAAATATATAAAATCTTTTT
>CAZBEU010000079.1:0-7519 GCA_964491005.1 uncultured archaeon
ATATTTTTTTTTTGTTTTTAAATGATGAGAGGTTAACAATTTACAAAAGCAAAATTCAAAACCCCCCGAAAGGAGGGTGTTTTTTTTGGCTGTAATTGATAAAATATTACAGATTTTTGAATATATTCATCGAAATTATTAAATATAAACCTTCTAAATTGATTATATGGAATTAGGAGATTAATTAAATCATATCTTCTAAGAATCTTAAAAAAATATTCGAATATATCACATTGATATTTCTTTTAGACGTATCCTAAAGATCAAATCTTTATTTTTTAAGTGGGATTATATCATAAAATTTTATTTGTAAAAATAACACTCTCGATTTTTAAATATCTAATCAAATTCTTATTTTTGAATTCTTGATGGAATATATCCAAAATGTTTTTCTAATAGTATATGAGCATCATTAAATGCATTAAGGTCTCCATGCCAATTTTGTAGCACTTGTTGATATTTATTTTCAAAGTCAAGTGAAAACTTATTTAAGCATTTATTTAAAAATTTAGAAGTTTTACTGACAATTAATCCAATTATAAGATGTGTAGTTTCTTTAACTAAAAATACTCCATTTTTATAATCGATATGATCTAGTTCACCTTGATGTATAAGCTCAAATCCTAATTTTTTAAACACAGACATTAATCCTGCAAGGATATCATCACTAATATTCGAAGATTCCCATATATGAGAAAAAATATCTATTCCTGATTCTTTATAGATTACAATTAACCTATATGATTTAAAAGGCAGAATAAAAAGAATTTTTGGTTCCTTTATAATAATAATAATAATACTTATCATTCCTGAAAGAGTAAAAACTATTGATATTCGAATTTGAATTAGAAAAAGAAAAGCTCCTAATAAAATTAAAATAGCTGAAAATCCTAATTTTTTTGAATATTTTTCTAATTCTTTTGGGGAATGTTTAGATGTTTTAAATGTCCAATAAATAATAGAAATAAGATAAATAAATATAAGTAAGAAATAAATAATTGAAAAATATCCATTTGCCTTTAAGGAAGGGTATGTACCAATATAAGAACTCACAACTGCGTCTTCTTGAAATGAAGTTATAATTAATAAGGTACCAATTATACTTATTGATACTAACTTTATTGCTGAAAACCATTCTTGTAAAGTATAATCTATAAAAAATATAATAAAAAAAACACTTCCAAATAACATATAAGTTAAAGAGATGTATATAATATTATTTAACAATAAGATAGCAATACTATTATTAAGGAAACTTAATATATAAAAGAAAATAGATATTGCTAATAAAAGTAATGCTATCGTCTTCTTTTTATAACTCATAATTATTAAAATAAAAAATAACACAGCACATATAATTGTAAATATTAGATATGTATAAAATTCTGGACTAAAATTTAAACTCATGAAAAAGAACTTATTACAGTGAATAATTTTTATTTTATAGTACTAAATCTCATATTTAAATCTACTTTTTAAAATAATAATATTCATTCATTAATAGAATACAATAGAATAAGCAGTATATTTACAGAGGTTATTGAAAGGCAATCCCAAATGTTTCTATTAATAAGAGGGGGTTGATTTATTGAAAAAAGCCAGTACAATTTCTATAAAAACAAGAGGTGAAAAAAAAAAGATATATTTTCGAATAATTAGAATAATTATAAGGTTGATATTCTAATTATGATTACTATATGATTTTTTCACCACAATTTTTGCAATATTTTTGATCATCACTAACTTCTTTTTTACATTTATTACATATCTTCATTTTTTTTTCAATTTCTTCAGAATATGTTGGTCTAGGAGTTCCACATATACAATTATCTTCATGTGGAAATAATGTAAGTCCACAATTAGAACAACGTATTAATTTTGTTTGAAGATCAGTATTTTGTTCACCATATTTCATTTGAAAGCGTCTTTTTAGCTCTAATCGTTTTTTTTTATTATTACTAGGCATATACCAAGGCGAAGAAAAATTATCTAAAAGTTCTTCCCACCAGGATTTTTTTCCCATATTTATATATTGGTTTTTTTAGGTTCTAAATTAAGTAATTATTAAAATAAAAATTTATAAATTTTTATAAAAAAATAGTATAGAATAGTGTATTTTTAATGTATTATTATCGATTAAAAGTGCAGTATTAATAGAATCTAACATATAAAAATTAACTAAATTTTTTCCTTGCTATCCATAGATTTATAGAAGGATTTGTTATATAGAAAATTTCATTTCCATCTGGAAGAATATTTAATCCTCTTTTTAATTTTTTAATTTGATAATATTTAATAGCTCCTTCTAGATTCATCCAATTATAATTTACCGTTCTAAAATCATTCTCAGAAAGATTTTTTGTACAATATGTTATTTTAAATTTATTTTCAGAAGATCCCTGAATTAAATGAGCAGCTAATGACAAATTCTCTTGCAATAATTTGCTTTTATTTACTTTTTCTAAAATTGCTTCTTTTCCTAAATATCCAAATTTCCTTATTAGATCATCCAATGTTGGATCTTCTATAAAATTAGTTAATCCAGGTGCTATTATTACAAGATTTCCATTATTTTCTAAAGCCCTCCTCGTTCTATAGATTGCCTCATTTCCCCGCCAAGTACTTGAATAATTCTGAGGATCGAGAAAAACTAAAATATTTTTTAATGGATCACTGATAACATTAATATTGTTATTATAGCTTAATTTTGATGCTTTAGAAAAAATTCTAGAATAATTCTCAGCATCACCAAAAAATAATCCTTGTAAAAATGATTCTGCATTTATATTCGTTGATATAACATATGAAATATAGTGTATTTTTACTCGTTCTTTTAAAAATGAATCTGACGCATATTTAAATAAATTTTGAATAGGATTTTGAGTTTGTCCAATTATATTGTCAATTCCGACCACAGCACTTAGAAAATGTGTTTTATTGATAAAATCACTCCCTCCTAGTCCATAAAGAATATTTTTTACGCCATTAGAGAATCCTGCAGTTTCATGAGGATAAACTTGACCAATTGAAATAATGTGATCATATTCTTTATTTAAAAGATTTTGATTGATATCAACATCGATAGTATAGTCCAAAACATCATTTGATAATTCTTTTATATCTTCTGAAGATATCTGTCCTATATTTTTTACGGAATCCCTCCAATTATGAATTTTAAACACCTGTTCAGGAATTTTTCCATAATTTTTGATTCTATTTTCTTTACTTAAGGGTTGATGCATACCACTTGCGGGAATTATATCTATTATTGAATTATCTTTTAAAAAAGAATAGAGTATTTGTGTAATTTCACCTCCAACTGAATTTATCAATGTAAAATTAGGTGCTATAATAAGGATTCGATTTTTTGGAGGATCCAAATTATCTAAAAATTGTTTTATAGCTACTTTAATTATTCTATGAGAATTCTTTATTTTTATAGGAATAATTATTTCATTATGCATTAGATTCTATTCATCGTTAATTTATATAAATATTAAGTAAAAAATTCAGAAGTTTGCTAATTTTAACAGACCAATCTTTCTTAGATCAATAATATTTGCTATGATTTTTTCTTTTATTTCGTCAGGTTTTTGTGAAGAAATAAAGGAAATTAATTCATTTATATAGAACTGTCCTTGTACCTTTTCCAATTTCTCAGCATATTTTATAATGTCTTTTTGAAAAGATGATATTTCTGTTGACGAATATTTTCGATTTATACAATGAGGATAAATTAAAGAGACATTAAAGTATTTATTGATTAAATCCATTGAGGATTGAAATTCAGTAATTTTTCCAGTAAAATTTATTAATATATCTGAATATCTGACTTCAAATTCTTCTATAAATTCTCCAATAGAATCTTCTAGATAGTTTGAGGATTCATTATCTAAAATCATAGCTACACGTATAAATCTTCCATCTTTAATTAGTATTTTATATTGATCATAATCTAATAGTGTTTTTTCCATGTGTTTCTTTTTATAACTTCCCTTTTTTATTTCATATTTAAAAGAAGTCATAGCTTCCAAAAATCCACTGAAAAGATCTGCATCCAAATTTTGTTCTCTAAAATTATGTTGGACAATAGTAGAACTTGTTTCTCTGTGAATAATAAGGATTAGATCAATATTTAAAATATCCGAAAAGATATGTGATTTTTCTTTCCAAATTGCAATCTTTTTACTCTTATTATGATTTCTAATAATAAGGTAAGATGTTATTGCGCTAATTATCGCTAAACCTGCAATAAGATATGGCAAAATATCAAAAAATACTTCTTTTCCTGTAGGAGTTATTTGAATTATCACAGTATCATAATCTGTTTGCCCCGTAAACGTTTGATATTCTATAGTGATATTTAATGTTCCAATTGCAGTAGTATCTACAACATAAGTAATAGGAGCACCACTTGTCCATGAATGCCAATCTTCTGGAACATCATTAACAAATATTCTATAATTTCCTCCTCCAAAATCATCATTAATTGTCCATTCAATTTCATATAATTGTCCTTTTTCTATTTGATGATTATTTGGATGATTAATTGTTGGAGCAATATCATCAATATAAACAGTTATTGTATCATTAATTCCATAAAGCTCAAATACATCATAATATTCGATTGTATATTGGAAGGTTCCTGGTGCAGTACGATTAATGGGCATATTAATTATTGATTCATTAATCCATGATGTCCAATTTCTCTCAGTAATTGAATTATTTATTATAACACGATACATTCCTTCTCCTATATCATCAGTGATCATCCAGTCTATAGTTTCTGTACCTGTACTGTTAGTTGTAATTATAGATGGAGAGATACAATTTACTTGAGGTGCGTTATGATTTATAAATTTCTTATAAAAAACATCATAGTCAATACCTGAACTTGAGTAATTAGAATTATCTTGCCAAACAATATGGATATTTTCAAGATTATCAACTATAATTGAAGGAAAAGATGAATCACTGTTGCATTCTTTGGATACCAATTCAGTTCTCGTCCAATTCGCTATTGTATTATCCCAACACCGATAGAATATATCTTTATCATCTCCACTATCACTATAATCTATATTATCAGACCATGCAATATGAATACTTCCTAAATCATCTATTGCAATACTAGGGTGTTCTGAATTTGATGTTGTCTCATTACTTATCGTTGAAATTAATCCTATAGGTGTCCAATCTCCTTCTGTATTGTTCCATCGTCTATAGAATATATCATAATCACTTGTATCAGAACCAGAGTAAATTGTTTCATCAGACCAAACAATATGTCTATTATTTGACTTATCAATAACTATTCTTGAATCTATAGATCTATTATTACTCCCCGTAGAAATTACTTCCACAGATGACCAACTTCCTGAAATATGACTTCTTCGCTTATAAAAAATATCTAAATCCGTTCCTGAACTATCATAATTTGCCATATCTTCCCATACAATATTTACATCGCCTGATTCATCAATAGCAAGGGAAGGTTGGTATGAATGACCATCACTCTCACTAGATACAAGCTCAATTGGGATCCATGATTTGGAAACATTGCTCCATTGGGTATAAAAGATATCTCTATCAAATCCACTACTAAGATAGTTCATGTGTTCCCCAAATGCAATATGTATGTTTCCAGAATCATCTACTAAAATAGTAGGATCATATGTCCAATTATTACTATATGATGATATTACTTCTGTTAACGACCACTTTTCAGTAATACTATTTCTTTTACTATAAAAAATATCATTATCTGAACCGCAACCTAAATAATTAGTCCTATCGTCCCATACTACATAAACATTACCGTATTTATCTGCACTAACTGCAGGATCAACGGCATAACTTGTACTTATATTTGAAACTAGTTCTGGAGTTGACCATGTGTCAGTTGATTTATCCCATTTTTTATAATAAATATCTGTATCATTAGTATTATTGTATTGTTGCCATATGAGATGAATATTTCCAAATCCATCTATCGCAATATTAGGGTATTTTGAATCTTCACTATCTTGTGTTAGGATTTCTATGTCGGTGAAATTATATACTGAATTCTTTAATTTAAACAGAGGATAATTATTATTATTGTTTGCATCATCAAAACAAGTTAGATTATATTTTGTAGGTATAATAAAAATGGTAATTAGCACAAGAGAAACCAATAATATTGCTATAAGATTATGTCTAGATACTTTCATTTTAGAAAACCTTAGATATTTTTTTTATAAATGTAAATAGACATAATTTTATATTATGAATATAAAAATGCTTTCTTATTTAAAAATCTAAACAAAAATTCTATTCTAATTGGAGACCTAAAGATTTGATTTTTGCCTTATGTCTAAAATATGTTCTTTTAGAATAGTTTTTCTTTACCCATATTAGGTGTTGTAGAGCTTCCGTTTTTGCCATATCATATTTTTTTTGTTTAATGTAAAATTGAATAATAAAATCCCATTTACGTGAATTAAATCCTTTTTTAGTGCCTTTCGTTTGATTATTTACGAAAGATTTGCCTTTTTGATAAATTCTTCTTATTTCTCTTATCTCCTTGATGTATATATTAAATTGATTGATATTGGGATCAATTTCTTTTTCAATTATTCTTTTAAACCATTCTACCATCTTAGCTCTTAGATCTCTTTCTGAAGATAATTCATTTTTTACATATTCTATTATTGATTCTATTAATATAGCTGACATTTTTCATATAAACTAATTATAATATGACATAAATCGATTCTGTCATAGTTATTAATATATTCTAAAGAAATAATCTTTATAAAACTACTTTTTAAATAATCATTTTGGTAATCCGATCTTATGATAATTGAAACCAAGGATCTTTTCAATCATTATTTTCACCCAAATTATCTTTGTCAAATTCCAAGGGAGATAGTGAATTCTTTTTAACGCTTCAAGAGCTGCTTATCACCGATTTTTATTTTAATTAATACAGAAATCAGGATCTTTAATATTAACTTTCATATTCTTAACGATTATTTCAGCAATTTCATCAGTAGTGTGTATCTTATCTTCATTTTTTTTGATTTCTTATAGTTTTTTGTACATCTAAATTTAGTTTATATTTTTTTTATATTTGAACAAGATATAAAATTCATCGAAAAATCCTTATAATTTGGTTATAAAATTTATTTTTCTTTTAATCCTTCATTTAAGAATCTTAATACATCAAAATAATTAACAAATTTATGCAAAAATATCCAATTAATTTTAATAACTTAATTTCTGGATTTATATTTAGATTTTAATAGTTTTTAAAAAACATTATGGCATTTACAAGCAGTGATTTATGGAAACAGGCGACTACTGCAAGGTCAATGACTAGAGAACCTGAGCCTAAGCCTGTATTAAAAACAACAACAACTAAGAAAGCTGAAAGTAAACCTCAGCCTGTTTTGTCTACCAACAAAACATCAAGCGACTTGTGGTCTCAAGCTGTAAAGCAGGCAGGTGAGAATAAGAAAAAAGACTATACACCACT
>CAZBEU010000080.1:0-3150 GCA_964491005.1 uncultured archaeon
TTAAATTTATCTTCATATTTAATTAATTTTCCATATCCACTTTTAATATCATAATTGAGCATTAAAGGATCTGTTTTTGCATATAGACTTTTATCAATATCTAATATAGTTTGAGGAAAATCATGTTCTCCTTTAAAAAATTCAAATATAAATAAATCTTTATCATATTTTTCAAAATCATAATAATAAAAGGTTCGATTATCATTAGTGATAATTTTGAATTTCTTATCATCATGATTTTTATGAATATGAATAGCTAATATCCCATCTAAAAAATTAACACATGTATTTAACAATAATTGAATATTATTTTGAATATCTGTAGTAAAATTGAGAAAATTAATATTAAGTTCTGTTATTAATTTTTCATATCTTTTCTTTTCAGTTATATCATCTAACCATAATCTAAAACTTATTTGTTCTCCGTTTTTATTATATTGATTAGTTCTTTTTCCTGCTAACCATCTTAATTTTCTTTTTTTATCATAAATCCGAAATTCTAATTCTTGATTATCTTCAGAATCTTCAAAAAGGTAATTTATATCCTCTTGATGTATAATACTAAATATGAATTCTTTTGAAATTTGTTCCCTTTTATAACCTAATATTTTTAGTAAGCTTGGATTAATATATGTTATTTCATCAATTAACAAATTAACCTCAATAATACCTATAGAAGACGTATCCAATAGATTTCGATACCTTTTTTCACTCAATCTCAATGCTTCTTCTGATTTTTTATTTTGTATTATTTTCCAAACCCCATCCATCAATAGAGTTAATTGATTAGTATCCAATTCTGTATAATCTCGTGGTTTATTAATTACCCAAGTTAATGCTATCACTTTATCTTCTTCTTTTATAGGTACAAACATGTATCTTTTAATCTTAATATCTTTAAAATGTTCTTTATAGAATATAGGACTAATATTATCATTAGCTTCATTTTTTATAATGACTGAATTTATTTTTAATATACTTTTGAATATGCAACTATTATAATCTTTAAGTTTTGAAAAATTTGGATGTAAATGTTGTATTTTTTTAGAAAAGAAAATATAATTTTTTTCTTCATCAGGAAAAATAAGTATACCAAATTCGCTTTTTGTAATTTCTACAGCTCTATTAATCGAAAATTCACCTAATTCTTTATCAGATGCTTTTGTCATTTGATTTAAAATACTTAAAGTTTCCAATCGTAGTTCATTGAGATGAATGATGTTAATAGATTTCTTATAACTATCTACATCTCGCATAATAATCTGTATTATCTTTTCTCCATTTATTTGAGTTAAACTTGCTTGAATACTCAACCATTGATGTTTTCTCTTATTCAACCATACCCTAATATCAAACGGGTCAAAAAAATTTTCTTTCAGAACTATATTAAATCTACTAACCAATTCATCATAATGATCAGGGAGATAATCTTGAAGTATTTTAAAATTTTTCCCAATAATTTCTTCTTTTTTAAAATTAAAAAATTCTAATAGTTTTGTATTAACAGCTAAAAAATTACCTTTAGTATCCAAAAGTGCGATAATATTTGGTGAATTTTCAAATAAATTTTTATATTTTTTTCCTGATTCTTTTAATTTTATTTCAGCAATCTTCTTTTCAGTAATATCTATAATTGTAGAAAGAATTGCTGGTTTTCCTTGATATATAATTTTTGTTGAAAAATTATCTACCCATCTTATTTTATCCAAATTGTTAAGGATTCTATATTGAAGATGAATCTCATTGATTTCCTTCTTTAAGATTTTATTAATCTTGGCAAGAACAGATTCCCGATCTTCTGAAAGTATTATTTTAGGATAATTGATATTTTTTAATTTCTTTATTTCTTCTGAATTATATCCTAAAATTTTTTCTAAGCGTCTATTTAGATATTTTATTTCATTATTTTGTATAATAGCAATTCCCATTAGGGATTTCTCAGAAATAGTTCTAAATTTATTTTCAGATTCTATCAGATCTTGTTTTGCTTTTTGCTTTTCTGTAATATCTTCTATTGTCGCAATTAACCCATTAAAGTCTCCAGAATCATTAAATAATGATGAAGAATTTACAGAAATTAAAATATCTCTATCCTTATAATCTTTAATCAAATATTTTTGATCAAATATAGAAATATTTGAATTTTGCATCAAAAAAAATAATTGCTTATCTCTTGGAATTATTTTGCCTTCCAAATCATAAAATTTAACTTTGATCTCATTAATATTATTAAGAAGACATTCTTCTTTTTTGATATCAAATACTTTCTCTGCTTGAGAATTAATAAAAGTAATAACTCCATTTTTATTAATAATTACAATACCTACTGGACTAGTCTCCATAAATCTCTCTAAAATATCCCTTTCTCTTCTAATTTTTTCTTCCTTTGAAAGCATTTCTGTAATATCTTCATACGTCACTAATATACCTACAGCTGATTTTTCAGAATCATAGAGAGGAATTCTATTTATTTTCAGAAGAGAATCTTTAGTACCAATTCTCCATTTTATCATGCTATTTGATTGTATTTCTCCAGTATCAATTACGACTTTTTCACCATTTTCCAATAGTTTAAGTTTATTTTCATCAAAAATCAGATCTTTATCTTTTTTTCCAATGATATTTTCTGGGATTTCTAATCCAATTAATTTAGCATAATGTTCATTACATCCAAGATAATTAAGTTCTTTATCTTTCCAAAAAATATATTGTGGAATATTTTCTATTACTTTTTGGAGCATTTCATATGAACTATATAAAGCATCCTCTAAATTTTCTGGGCTAAATAATTTCCAAAATTTAATTTCAGGTATCTTTTTTGTAATTGTTTTTAGTGAATCTTTACTTTCATCTAATATTTTTTCTAAATTTCTTTCATTTTCTATAGATTTTAAATAAATTATGAATCTATTTTCTTCAAATTTATTCTTATAATGTTTTATTTTAAGATTAAACCACTTTTTATTCTTGGAATTATCTATTAATATGATTTCAGATAATTGTTTTTTAATATCTTTTTTTTGTTGAAACAATTTTCTGGTTTTAATCAAATAATCTGGATGAATAATGTCAAAAAATGATTTTCCTATAAGATCTCTTTCATTAAAACCAAGAATTTTTTCGAAGATAGTATTATTAATTAACTCAAAA
>CAZBEU010000081.1:0-1790 GCA_964491005.1 uncultured archaeon
GAGATTTTGTTGTAATGTCCAAGTTTGTTCAAATATTTTTCAACTAGTGCTAACTGTTAAAACCATATTTTCTGAGATATCTGAGATTCCAGATCCAAATAATTTTTTTCCTACTGTATCGCTTACTGCCCTCCCTAACAAAAATGTACCTAAAATTGCTAATATCGTAGCAAAAATTAAAATCTCTCTCATAGTTAATGTTTTAGATCCATGAACTGTTGAAAATGTTTCATCATTTGCACCTATAGCAAAAGAAATCAAAATTGAAATTAAAATAAAAATAGAGAGAATAGAAAATATATTCATTAAAAAACCTCCTATATTATCTACTAGGATATTTTATAATTAATCCTCTTAAATAATCCGCAATATCCTCTACAAAACCCGCAATATGATATAGATTATTAACTAACTCAGATGCTAAAAATAGTTTATTTGAATCAGTATTTTTATAAATCCTCTCTAATATTGAAAATCTTATTTTTCTTGCATCTCCACGTTGGGATTGAATTGTGTAAGTCTTTTTGAAAGCTTCATCGAAATTATTTTCTATAAGATGTAATGTTTCAATCATTTCTTCAATTATTGTTAGTATTATGTCTGAAAGTTCCTTAAATTGTTTGATATAATCTTTATCTAAATCAAAAGGATATATTTTTAAAAATCGTGATAAATATTCTATTCTTCCCAAAACTTGGTCAACATAAGTAATAATTTTATAACGATCTTCGACTAAAAAAGGTAATGCTCTTTTACTTTTAAAAAGAATTTCTATATATTCTTCCTTTATTCTATCACAATGACTTTCACATTCTATTATCATATCTAAATCATTTTTATTTAATTTCTGTTGTGTAAAGTCTATACATAATTGATGCATTAGTTTTGCACCTTTCATAAATTCTATATAATATTCCTTAGATACTTCCTCAATATTTCGAATAGTTTTCTTTTTCATTATAATCTATATACTCTTGGACAACGTTAAATATATAAATTTAGGAATAAATAATATAAAAGTTTTTTTTTATTTTCTAAGAAATTCTTTAAATAATTTATCCAATATACAATATGGGATTAAAAATGAAATACTAAATATTATTATTTAATTAATTATAATTTTAAAAAATCTCTAACATTTATATAATAAATAAAAAAAGAAATAAAGATAGAAAAGAATATAAAACATAACAATTAATTGAAATATATAAACTAATATAGATTAGTAAAATTGAGATAAATGAGTGAAATAGGAGCAGTTCTTGAGAGTTTAAAATCAATAAAAGGTGTTCATGGAGCAGCTTTAATTGAAAAATTTGGTTTAATAAAAGGTAGTGCAGTACCAGGATGGATTGATCCAGATGCTGTAGCAGCAATGGTAACCCTTATTCTTAAAGCAAGTCAGAGGGCAACTAAAGAATTAGAACAAGGAAAGTTTAATAATGCAATTATTGAAAGTGAAAATGGTAAAATATTGTTCTCGGAAGTAAAAGGTAATATTCTCTGTATCATCACTACTGTTGATGCTAAATTAGGAATTATCAATCTAAAATTACATTCTGCTACTAAATCTTTAGAAGCAAAACTTTAAAATTTCTTTTTATCTTTATTATTTTCTCAAATTATATAGATTATGATGATTTATCATTATCTAAAATAAAATTTTAAACTTTAGATTTCTCAAATTTATATTTTAAAAAATATTCACCCATATTAAACTCTAAATATTAATATTAAATTTCAAGATTATAAATCCAAAAAGGAGAAATAATCATTTTTAAAATCTATTT
>CAZBEU010000082.1:0-3741 GCA_964491005.1 uncultured archaeon
GAGGGTTGAAGATCTTTTAGGGGGTTTTTTATTAATGAGAAGAGGTTGTGAATTATATCCTATTTTATTTAAACTTAATAATAATAAGGATTATTTTGAACAATGGCTAAAGAACTGGAAAGAAGTATTTTTATATATCCCCTTTTTTAAATTTACACTAAAAACAGTAAATCTTCAAAATTTAATGGATAACATTGAAAGGAATCTTGAAGAGAAACAATATTTATGTGGATTATGTCGCCTTATACGATTTCAAATTATTTCTAACCTCATAAAAGACTTTGATGTTGATATCAAGGCTTTTTCTGATGGAATGAACTTTAATAATATTTCTCTATGCAATGATAATGTGGATCTTAATTCAAATGCTTTAACTAATACTTTTTTAAAAATACCTATATTTTCACCCTTAATAGGGTTAAATTCTGATGAAATAGAAAGTTGTTTAAATAAGATCTCAAATAAAATAAAATCAATAGATTATTGCAAATATAAACCTCAAAATCAAGAATTTGATTCAGAAAAATTAATAAATTTGTATAATAAATTAAGAATTAAGAATCTAATTGACAATGAAATTAATTTTATAAAAGATATTTCTATTTGTAATAATAACTAAAATTAACTTTTATCTCCTATAATTTCATTAATTGGATTTCTCTTCTTTTGGAGCATAAATTTGGAAAGAGATTATCGAAAATTCTTAAAAATCTTTTCTTTTTTTTATTAATGATCCAATTTATTCCACATTTTATATGATTACTTCATTGGCTAAATTCAATTTGACCAAATGAAGAATAAATTATTATTTCAAAGAATTGATTAAATATAAATTCTTGAATTTTATCAATTATTATATAGATTTTTATTATTTATTAAAAAGCGATTGGGAAGAAAAATGAGAAAAGTAATATTTCTTGGTTTAGATAATGCAGGAAAAACATCTATCATAACAGCTATAACTAAGAGATTTGGTTTTGAAGATGAGGTAAAAAATCTATTACCTACAAAACGAATCGATAGAGATATGTTCAGATTCTTAGGGTTAGAATTTGTAAGAATGGATTTTGGAGGTCAAGAACAATATCGAGATCAATATTTAAAAAATCCTGGAAAATACCTAGGAGGATCAGATCTTATTTTCTATGTTGTTGATGCTCAAGATCCTAATAGATACGTTGAGACAATTGATTATTTGGATCAAGTATTATTATTTTTTAAAGAGGTAAAAGAAGATCCCCCAATTGCAGTATTATTTCATAAATTTGATCCTATAATCTTAGAAGACAAGGATATAAATCAAAAAGCACTTACACTTAAACAAGCGCTAACAAAATATTCAAATGATTTTGATATATTTTTCTTTGAAACAAGTATATATGATATTAAATCCGTAATGGATGCATTTTCAAGTGGTCTTTCTTTGCTTTTTAATAAAATGGAATTAGTGTCTCAATTATTTGAAGAAATTAGTAAAAGTTATAATGCTATGCTTATGGCTTTATTTGATATAAGAGGAATAACAATAGGAGAATATTATAGAGGTCATTTACATATTCAAGAAAAAATGAAGATTTATGATGCATATATAAATGTTCAAAAAAAGATTATAGCACAAGATCGCTCATTTTTTGAATTTTCAGATAAATTTGATAATGGTCATAGATTTTCTGGTGTGGTTGAGGTGTTATCATTTGGAAATATGGATTTTTATTTACTTATTATAATTGATGAAGATGAAAAAAATTTAGGAAAAACTGTCGAAATCTTAGATAAAATAGAAGCTGCTAAACCAGAGATGGAAAATTTAATTTATCAAATTATTCAATAAAAATTATTTTTAATTTATTCCAATTTAATTTTAGAATTTTCTTTTTAATATTAATTTTTAAAGTAGATCCTTTTAAAAAAATGACGCAGATGGAGGGATTCGAACCCCCGAACGCAATGCGTTCCAGCTTTCTTGATATCAAGATATACTCGAGGCTGGCGTCTTACCACTAGGCTACATCTGCTTAAATATATATCTTTAATGAATCAGAATAATATAAAGATTTCTGAGAAATATAAAAAATAGATAGATACGTAAAATAGATGAAAATAATCATTAGATTGGAATATAGACTTTAAAATTCAGAGAAGGTTTATATAATTTAATCAAACCTTCTTTAGCATATTTTTCCAATAAGATTTTTATTGTAGATACCCTAATATCATATTTTACAGCTATATCAGTTGCCGTAATTGCTTTTCTTTTAAGAATATCTTGTTTAATATCTTCTTCTATTCCTTCAGGGACATATGCATCTCTCTCTATAACATTGATTTGTTTAGATCTTCCATATTTTCTTCTTAAATTGAGCGTATCCTTTCGAACTAAGATTTTATCTTTCTTATCTGCCAAAATATATCACATTGAAAAATTATATCATGAATGATGATTTAAGTTAAATAAATAATTAAAAATAATAAAATTTTTGATTTATACAGATCGAAAATATTTTCAAAACAATTTTACACCTTATTGATTAGTATATACTCTTATGAATGATAATTATTTTTTTGATATAAAAAGGAAAAGACCTGAAGAAATCTATGAAAATGTATCTGATTATTTTTCTGGTGAAAGATTAGAAAACTATGCGAATTCTAAAAATATACAAAGAATTCAAATAAAAATAACAAAAAGAGCATTTGAACTTATGCAACTAAAAAAAAAAAATGCACTTATACTTGATGCTGGTTGTGGTCCAGGATTTGCTTCTTTCTATATTAAACATATTGGTTATAATGTTGTTGCTTTTGATATTATAAAGGATTTTCTTTCCTATTATGATATTAATGATCTTAATCCATTGGTAGCCGATATGACGGCACTTCCTTTTAAACCAAATTCATTTGATGGAATCATTTCAATTTCTGCATTACAATGGATTTATAGAGAGATGAAAAATAAAGAAATGAAAAAATTATTTATAGATTTAATTTTATCATTTTATAAAGTTCTCAAATTTGGTTCCAAAGCAATCTTTCAATTTTATCCTAAAAATAAAATAATTTTAGAACATATGAAAAATATTATTAATTCAAATTCTAATTTTAAAGGTGGATTTATCATTGATAATCCAAATAATCCTAAAAAAAGAAAGATATTTCTTATATTGGAAAAATAATAATATTGATAAAAGATCTTTTTTTTTGTTTCTGGAAAAGATGATATCTTTTTTAAAATCATCATATTATTAAATTTGAATGATCTAAATGATCTAAATCAAAAAAATTAAAAAAAAATTTTTATCAGAAATTTAACCTATCTACGATAATTTTAATAACCTATTTTTATACATTTGTTATAATAAAAATATCTTTTTTGAAATCAAAAAAAAGAGATAAAAAATATTTTATTAAAGTGAACTAAATGCAAAAAAGAAAAAGAATTCTATCTATTTTTCTTATATTTATGGTAATTTCCTCAGGTTTATTTTCTTTTAATTCTTTTATGTTAAGGAATACAGATTTAGAGGAAGACGCTCAGAATAAGGATATAAATACTTCTGATGTAACTTATGAACCTAGCAAATATCCTGCATCTACTTGGTGGGATACAAGATTTCGATTTAGGACAGGATTGGTTATTGAAAATAATTATGATTACAATAGGTTTGAACCTGTTAATGTATATCTTACATTTGAAAATGGAGAACATTATGAGGATAGTGGTAGGCTAGTTATTTATAATTT
>CAZBEU010000083.1:0-2566 GCA_964491005.1 uncultured archaeon
AATTTTCTCCAAAATCGTAGCAATCTGATGAGTAAGATACTTTTCTCGTTTTTCTATCCAAGTCTTTTGTTGGGCTAATTTTGTCTTGCAATCAATACGGATACTATTAACATAGGGATTATTATGACACATTTCCATTAATCTCCGATGGACTTCCTTGTCCAACTCTTTTTTAATGTCATTATCTTTTAAAAAGAGAATATTCTTCTCATTGAAAAATAATTTATATCCTTTACGCTTGACTCTATTATAGATAGTAAAAATTTCGTGCAATTGATGCTCCTGTGAGCTGGATGGGTGTAATTGAAATCGTATAGTCTGTATCATCTATTTATCTTTACTCCTATAATTATTTAAATAAAAAACCATGGTTTCATTTCCATTATCCGTTCCACTTCACTCCTTCGGAAACGCCTATGCCCACCTTTTCTAATAATTACTTCCATATATCCGCTGTTTATCCAATTTATAAGCGTTTGGGTGGTAACTTCTAAAAGAGTTGCGACATTTCCAATTTTAAGTAATTATTCTGAACTCATGATCTTGTAAGAAGTAGTTTAAGTTAGTAAAGAGAGTTGAATATTTAAATCTTAAAAGAGTTATCATTTTTTGATTTTTATAGAAAATTATAGATTTTTATAAGATTTCAGTAAATAGTTGAAACAATATCAAATCTTATGTTTAATGATAAAATTTTTTTATTTTTTGCATTTACAAACGCTGCTGCAGTATTCAGTCTCTATTTCATTTATTGTTGATTTATTTTTCTTTGGATTTTTGCTATAAAATTTGATTTTTGAAATTCTAAAAGCATTTAAGATAACAATTAGAGTTAGCCCTAAATCACCAATCCCTACAGCAATATAAAGCGTCATAAATCCGAGAAATGTAAGAAATATGAATAATATCTTAATCAATATAGAAAAAGTGATATTAAATTTGATAATAGAAGTTGTTTTCTTGCTAACTTCTAGAAATGATAAAATATCTTTCAGATTATCTTTAACCAATATAACATCCGCAGTCTCCATTGATACGTCACTTCCGATACCCCCCATTGCAATTCCAACATTAGCAAGAGCAAGTGAAGGAGCATCGTTTATTCCATCACCAATCATTGCTATCTTATTTCTATTATCCTTTTTTTGTCGGATAATATGTTGTTTTTCATGAGGTTTAAGTTCATAATGAAATTCATTTACACCTAGTATTTTTTGAGTATATAATACAGTATTTTTATTATCTCCGGATATGAGTATTGTTTTTATCTTTTGTTTTTTTAATATTTCAATAACTTCTTTTGATTCCTCTCGCATTTTATCTTGGAGGATGACAGAACCAATAATTTTTTCCTTATCACCAAAATAAAGTATAGATTTTTCATTATATGTGTCCAATAGTTCTTTATTTTTTATATTTGGATTATTAATATTTTTGAATAATTCTTTATTGCCTAATAAAAATTCTTTTTGATTATAATTACCAGATACACCTTTACCAATAATTGCTTTGAAATTTTCTATTTTCGAGGGATTAATATGTCTTTTTTGTGCCTCTTCAATAATTGCTTTAGAAATAGGATGTTCAGATAATAATTCTAATCCATATACAATATTAAACCAATTTTCAATTGCACCATCGTGAGATAAAATATCTTTAACTTCAATTATTCCATGAGTAAGTGTACCAGTTTTATCAAATGCAATTGAGTTTATTTTTGCCATTTCTTCAATATATTTTCCACCTTTTATTAGGATTCCATGCTTTGCAGCACTTATAATCGCTGTGATTGTTGAAATTGGTGTTGCTAATGCAATAGCACATGGACAAGAGATAACCAGTAAAATTAATCCTCTGTATATCCATAAATTATAAGGTTGTTGAATGAGTAATGGCATAATAAACATAATAAAAAAAGTAAGTATGATCATAATTGGAGTATAATATTTAGCGAATTGATCAATAAATAGTTCTGTTGATGATTTTTGATTTTTAGCATTCTCAATTAGTTCTTTTATTTTTGAAATAAAGCTTTTATCATATGTTGCCGTTATTTTAATTTCAAGATATCCATCACAATTTATTGTTCCTGCTAAGACTTCATTACCAATTTTTTTAAAGACTGGAATAGATTCTCCTGTCAAGGAAGCCTCATTTATATTTGACGAGCCATAAATAATAATTCCATCTAAAGAGATTATTTCACCTGGTTTTATTTGAACTATATCGTCAATAGATACATCATGTGTATGAAGTTCAATAAATTCATTGTTTTTTTTAACAAATATGGTTTCAGGAGTAATTTTCATGAGGGAACTTAATGACTTTTTTGATTTATCTTTTGCATAGTCCTCTAAAAATTCAGCAATATAATAAAGTAACATAAGTATGGCACCTTCTCCACCATGACCTATTAAAAAAGCTCCAATTGTAGCAATAGTCATGAGAAAATTAATAGTAATCTGTTTTTGGACTAATTTTCTTAACCCATAATACATTACTTCTGCTCCACTAATAGTTGCAACAATAGCAGCAAAAATTTGGTTGTATAAGAAATTTCTAATAA
>CAZBEU010000084.1:0-6701 GCA_964491005.1 uncultured archaeon
CATTAAGTTTCCTCTATCATCAGAATTCATTTTGTGAAATCCTTGATGTTTCACTCTTAATGTTGTAGAATCTTTTGTAAAGGGCGGAATTGTTATATTTAAACTCCGATCTATCCCTTCTAATTTTGCTTTTCCACCTAAGACTGCTGTAGTATACGGAATTTCAATATTTATATAAATATCATCACCTGCTCTTTTATAGATTGGATGATCTTTGATATTAATATTAATATATAAATCTCCAGGATTTCCACCATTACTTCCAGGCATACCTTTTCCCTTCAATCTTAATTTTTGCCCTTTTTTAATTCCTTTAGGTATTTTTACATTTAACGTTTGCCTTTTACCTGTTATTGGATCATCATATTGAATTTTTTTATTTCCCCCATAAAAAGCATCCAAAAATTCTATCGTCATTTCATATTTTAGATCCTCTCCTTCTTGAGGATAATTCATATGAGAACGGGTAGTATAACCAGAATCTGTAGATCTCTTTCTCCCAAAAACATCAAAAACATCTTTTAGATCACTGAAAAAGTCAAATCCTCCCATCCCTCCAGTATTACTTCCAAATATATCACTAAAATCAAATCCCTCTCCTGGTATTCCAGATGAGGAATAATAAACAGTACTCCCATTAGGACCTCTATATACTCTTTGTCCTCCTACTTGATTATTTGAGGGCATTTCACCTTCTACGACTCCAAATTTATCATACATTTCCTTTTTTTTATCATCACTTAGAACTCTATATGCTTCATTAATTTTCTTAAAAGTTTCTCCAGATTTTGCTTCATCAGGATTTACATCCGGATGATATTTTCGAGCCATTTTACGAAAAGCGCTCTTTATTTCATCTTTAGAAGCATTTTTATCGATTCCTAATATTTTATAATAATCTTTTTTCGGCAATTTGATCCCTCATATATATAAGAATAATTAATAATTATTTTTTTACAAATTTAAAAATTAAAAAAAAAAATTAGTCAAAATCTGCATCTACAACATTTTCTTGTCCTGTGGCATTCCTGAACATTTCTTCTTCAATTTCATCTTGCGTCTTAGATTTTTGTTTTTTATTATGTGATGTTCCACTATCACCACCCATACCGCCTGGTGGAGCTCCTTGCTGAGCATATATTCGTGAAGATAGTTCATGTAAGGATTTTTGTAATTTCTCTATTTTATCTTCAATTTTAGATTTTTCCCCAGTTTCAATAGCTTTTTTGAGATCATCTATTTTTTCTTGTATTTTAGTTTTAAGATCTCCAATCTTACTTTCATTATCATTAATTAATCTCTCAGCTTGATATATTAAAGATTCTCCTTGATTTTTAACCTCAATAATATCTTTGAATTTCTTATCTTCATCAGCAAATTTTTCTGCTTCTTTTATTTTCTTTTCAATCTCATCATCACTCATTTTATTAGAAGCAGTAATTTTGATTGATTGAAATTTTCCAGTTGCTTTATCTTTGGCAGTTACATTGATTATACCATTTGCATCTATATCAAATGTTACTTCTATTTGTGGAATTCCTCGAGGTGCTGGTGGAATACCTGTTAAATGAAATTTCCCTAAAGATATATTATTAGAAGCTTTTGTTCTTTCACCTTGTAAAACATGAATTTCAACAGCCGTTTGGTTATCAGCAGCAGTAGAGAAGGTTTCATTTGCTTTAGTTGGAATTGTAGTATTTCTGTTAATCAATTTTGTAAAAACTCCACCTAATGTCTCAACACCTAAAGATAAGGGAGTAACATCTAATAAAAGTAAATCCTCTACTTCTCCTGTAAGAACTCCCCCTTGGATAGCTGCTCCCATTGCAACACATTCCATGGGATCAACTCCACGCTCAGGTTTTTTTCCCAGTATTTTTTCAAATCTTTCCTGTACAATAGGCATTCTTGTAGGACCCCCTACTAAAATTATTTTATTAACATCTTCGCTTTTCATACCTGCATCTCTAAGTGCCTTCTTAATTGAATCATCTAATTTATCGATTACAGGTTCAATTAATTGTTCTAATTTTGCTCTTGTTAATTCAATATTCAAATGTTTTGGTCCAGAATTAGTAGCTGTAATATAGGGTAAATTAATATCAGTCTTTAAAAGAGTAGATAATTCGATTTTTGCCGTTTCTGCGGCTTCAATAACTCTTTGTAAAGCCATTTTATCTTGTCTGAGATCAACATTTTCCTTTTTCTTGAATTCTTCGACTATGTAATTTACAATGTTATCATCCATATCTCGACCTCCTAATTGAGTATCTCCAGCAGTAGAAATTACTTCAAAAACTCTATCATCCATCTCCATAATAGTAACATCAAATGTTCCACCACCAAGATCTAATACCATTATATTCAAATGTTGTCCTTTCTTATCCAATCCGAATGCTACAGCAGCAGCGGTAGGTTCATTTATTAATCTTTTTACATTTAATCCCGCTATCTTTCCCGCATCTTTAGTAGCTTGTCTTTGATTATCGTTAAAGTAAGCAGGTACAGTAATAATTGCATCGGTAACTTCTTCTCCCAAATAATCACTAGCATCTTCTTTTATCTTTCTTAATAACATAGCTGATATTTCTTGAGGAGAATATTTTTTTCCATTTATATTAACTGTATAAGATGTTCCCATCTTTCTTTTTATACCTGATATTGTATTTTCTGGATTTGAAACAGCCTGTCTTTTTGCTGGTTCTCCTATAAGTCTTTGTCCATCTTTGGTAAATGCAATTACAGAAGGAAAAGCTTTTCCATATAACGTAATTCCTTCTTTACTTGGAATTATTTCAGGAGACCCCCCACTCAATACTGCAGCTGCAGAATTTGAAGTTCCTAAATCAATACCAATTATTTTTCCCATTTTTATTTCACCTTTTTTTATATTATCTTTTTTATTATTGTTAATTTTTAATTATTGGTAAATTTCTTTTAGAACCTCATATTAGGTTCCTTGGAAATTAATATTATTATTTTAGTTATTGTCAACCTATCATTGACATCAACTAATTGATGTTATATAGATAATGTAAAAATACATATAAAAAACTTTCGGTTTTTTATTATAATTAAAATTATAATAATATTTTATATTACAAGGAATTATTATTACATAATTTATTCTTTAAAACCACGAAAAAAATTATGAAATCATATTGGAACAGGAGATTTGAATTAGAAGAGAAAATATGGGGGATTAAAGCTAGTCAGAGTGCTGAAAAGGCATTAGAATTATTCAACAAAGATGAGATAGGATCTTTATTAATTCCAGGAGCAGGATATGGAAGAAATTCAAAATTATTTTCTCAAACAGGTTATAAAGTTATAGGATTAGAGATTTCTGACTATGCTTGTAATATTGCTAGAATTTTTGATCCAAAAACATTGTTTATTAATGCCACTATTATGAATATTCCTCTGTTAAATAAAAAATTCAATTCAATTTTCTGTTTTAATGTACTGCATCTCTTTCTAAAAAAAGATCGAGTCTTATTTATAGAAAATTGTTATAATTTGATGAAAAATAATAGTTTAGCTTTCTTTACTGTTTTTTCAGAATTAGAATCAAGTTTTTCTAAGGGAAAAAAAATTGAAGAAAACACATATGAATCTAAACCCGGAAGACCAGTACATTATTTTTCAGAAAAAGATTTATTAGAACATTTTGAGTCGTTTTCTATGATTGAAAATGGAATTATTAATGAACTTGAAAATCACGGGGGAAATGAACATGCTCACAGATTGAGATATATTTTTGTCAAGAAAATAATCTAAATCTTTATTTTTAACAGAGTTCTTGTTAACAACCTCAAATAAAAAAATATGATTTTCTTTTTATAAAACTCTTCTCTTTTAATAATTATGAAGAATAATATATTGATATTATACAGTTCTAAATCAGGTGCAACTAAAGAGGCTGCAATTGAGATTAAAAATATTTTAGACAAAGAATATTCCTTTGAATCGAATATAATTGATGCGAATGATTTTAACAAAAAAACTAACATAGCACAATATAATATAATAATCATTGGTTCTGGTATTCGAATGGGCCGGTGGTATAGAAGTGGAAGCAAATTATTAAAATTTTTCAATAAAAATCCAAATGAAAAAATTAAATTAGCAATTTATATCTGTTCTGGCAGAATCGGTAAAGCATCTAAAGATAATGATAAAGAAACATATGACTTATATTATGATAAATATATGGAACAAAAAATGTCACAATTCCCAAATATAAATCCAATTATTTCAAAAAAAGCATTTGGAGGAATTAAATATAAGAAAGGTGAACTTTTATACAATTTATTAGATAAAGAAGAGATTCAAAAATGGGCTCATATTATAGGAGATCTAATAAAATAAAAAAAGAATAATATAAGCGAGATTTTTAATTTTCTTTTTCTAATATTTTTGAAAAATCTGTTATTGCAAAAATTCCTATACAAACTATTAGGAATATTGATACATATAGGAATGCAATAGAATATGAAAAAGTATCATAAATCCAACCAAAAATTAAAGATTCAACTAGAGTAATAAATCCCACGGCAAAATAATATAACCCATAAGCTCGTCCCCTTTTATTATTACCTGCTAAATCGGCTATATATGCTCTTGATATAGGATCTACAGAGGCCATATAGAATCCAAACATTGGATATAATATAACCAGAAGAATCAATGCAAATAAAGCATTATCAATAGGAAATATTAAAATAGTGCAAACAAGTAATAAGAAGGATAACCCAATGATAATAACCTTTTTTCTTCCAATTCTATCTGAGAGTGAACCCATAAATGGTGAAAATCCCATGTAAAAAACATTAAACATTAGATAAAGAAGGGGAATTGCATTACTAAATTCATTTAATATATAATACGAATGGACTTGAAGAAACCCAATATTTAAACTGGCAAATTCTATAACTCCAAGAACGATAATTAGTTTTATAAATTTTTTTCCTAATTTATTAGATTTAGACTTTAGGTTATTATATTTTTCAATTTTAATACTTTTAGTAGTATCTACTTCTTTTATCATTAAAATAAAAATTATTGCACATAATCCAGGAATTAAAGAAAAAAGAATTATTCCTCTATAACTCCATGAAAGAAAAAGAAATAATGATGCCAGACTAACACCAACAATAGCTCCGAAAGTATCCATTGATCTATGTATACCAAAAGCTTTTCCTTTTTCAATTGCATAATAGGAAATTAAAGTGTCTCTTGCGGACGTTCTTATTCCTTTACCTGTTCTATCAATTGCTTTTAAACCCAAGACCACTTGCCATGAGGGTGTGAATGCCATAAAGGGTTTGGAAAGGTTTGATATAGAATACCCCGCTACAACTAAGGATTTACGTTTATTGATTTTATCACTCACTACTCCAGATATTCCTTTAAATACATTGGAAAGAGCATCTGTAAGACCCAAAATAATACCTAATATAAAAGCGGTACCTCCAATTGAAATGATAAACTGAGGGAGAATAGCTTGTATCATCTCACTTGAGATATCTGTAAATAACGATACAAGGCCCATTATAAATACAGGTATACCCACGCCAAGGATAAGTCTTGAACTTTTGGGATCTTCTTCTTTTTTTTTACTATTTTCTTCAGACATTATTATAATTTAAAGACTTACTTTACTTCTTTGTAAGAAATTATTTTATATATTTTTAATTTACCTTTTTTTTAAAATCTAGCAATTTTTACCTTTAAAGTAGAATTATATTGAAAAATTAATTATATCTGATATAATTTAAGAGTAAAAAGGAAAAAAAAATAAATAAGTATGATTTTTTAAATTTCTTTCTTCATTATTTTAATAATGTCTTGTAGGATTACTAATGTTAAAAGAATGAATGAAATTCCAAAGAAATAGAATTGATGAAATTGTCTAGACATTACTAAAACACTCAAGTTATCTTCCCAAAATACGTTGTTGATTAGGAGCATAATTACAGAGATTAACCATGCCATGAATAAGATCATTCTTTTACTAGTCTCCACATCAACCTCAGGCATAAGTTTAAGCTTTGTATTAAGTTTAGTACTTATTTTTGCAATAGTAGGGGCTATAGCAACCATTCCAACAAAAATTAAAAGTACAGTCCATATTCCCCAATGCATATTCCATACATCTGCGGGAGCTATTGATACTGGGACTCCTAATATAACATAATCAAGTCCATTTATCATTGCGGTTAAGAAATCAATAAGGAGAATGATAAATAGGAATAATCCCCAAATTAAGCATACCATATCAGCAACTGTCTTATAACCTAATTTTTTGAAGATATCTAATCCAGATTTTCCACTTTTTTCTGCCATAATTTTTCACTTTATATTTTTAAATTTTTTTTTTTTAATTTAATTTATAATTTTATTTGGTGAAAGTATATTATTTAAATTTTATTCAAATCTTTTATATAAATGATTATTTATCCAGAATTAAATTATCAAAAAAAAAACAAAAACTGGATTCGATTTTATTTAATAATTTATCAAATTTCTTCAAAAGTAAGAAAATAAAAAAAAAAAGTATAAAATATGAAGAAGAAATTTACAGCTATTTGTATTTTGTTATCAATCGTTATAACCAGCATTTTTTTAGTAGGAGTTCTTGTATATACGACTTATGGTCATATAGATGAATCTCTTCAATATAATTATGAAATCTCTGG
>CAZBEU010000085.1:0-6674 GCA_964491005.1 uncultured archaeon
ATTATAAATAATTGCACTGCGAATTTTAATGGTTATAGTGGTTTTCGGATTTCTGGAAATAATATTACAATAACAGATAACTATGGTTTTAATAATACACGGTCTGGTATCGAAGTTTTTTCGAGCGATTTTGATATTGTAATTAGTGATAATGAATTTAGTTTTAATGATCGGTATGGTATTGAATTAAATTATGCAATAGATGTCACTATTAGTTATAATAATATATATAGTAATGTACAAGATGGAATTCACGGAGAATATGATGCTGTTAGCAATACTATTTTCAATAATGACATTCATAATAATAAAGGTCATGGTATTTCTTTTGAAGATGAATCTAATGATAACAAAATTATCAATAATTCAATCTATAATAGCGGCTTAAATGGAATATATATTTATGATAATAGTCTAAAAAATAACATCATATTTAATACAATTTATAATAGTGGCTCAAATGGAATATATATATATTCGTATAGTGAAAATACTATAATATATGGAAATACTATAAATATAAGTGGGCAAAGTGGAATTAATATACAAAGTTATAGTTATAACACTTCCATCATTGAAAATACTATATATAGTAGTGGCAAAAACGGAATAGACCTTCAATATAGCGGATATGCTAATATCTCATCCAATGAAATTCATAATAATAAATTACATGGTATTAATATAGCACAGAGTGGAAATAATGTGATATCAGACAACAATATGAGTAAAGGCGGTATTTATTTTAGTGTAACGTCACCTCCTACTTATATTGGCACGCAATATATTGACCAGAATAACTATGTTAATAATAAAAAGATATATTATTATAAGGAACAAACTGGTTTAGATGCAACTTATTTCTTTAATGCAGGACAGATTATATTATATAATTGCTCTAACGTAGATATAAATAATGTAAATGTTTCTTATGGTTCTGTTGGAATATCTCTATTTTATTGTAAAGATATTTTAATTAACGATATTATCAGTTCATTTAATATATATGATGGTATATTTGTTTATAATTGCTCTGATATTGACATTACAAATAGTATAACTAATAATAATAGTTATGGAATTTATATTTATTATGAATACGACAAAAATAACTATTGTTTTAATATTAGCAATAATATAATACAATATAATTCATTTGGGGGAATTGGATCAGGGGAATTATATGGAAGCATAATATCAAATAATAATATATGTTTTAATGCCTTTACTATTGAGGATTACTATGTACATTTCAATGCTATTAAATCAGGAATCGGACTTTATACTTCTTCTAATAATGAATTCTTCTTAAATAATATCAGTTATAATTATCGTTATGGATTATATTTACAGACGGGTAATAATAATAAAATTATAAGTAATACTATAGAAAATAACACAAATAATGGTATAACTTTTGATTATGGTTATATGATTGAAAATAATATTATCCGTTTGAATTCTATTAAATATAATCTCAATAATGGTATTAGTCTTGATGGAGAATGTTGTAATAATATCTTTATACTTAATAATATATCGTCAAATAAGAATCATGGAATAAAATTTTGGGGATCGGTTTATGGTACTAATAATAATACAATTACTCAAAATCGAATAATAGATAATGGATTAGATGGTATTTATCTCATGGAAATAAATAACGCAATCATAAGTGATAATCTTATACAATCTAATGGTGCTCATGGACTCGATGTATGGGGATGTGAAAATTGTACAATTTACAATAATGAAATATATTATAACGATAATAATGGAATTTACGTGAGATATAATAGTGATTGGATTAATATATCTTTAAATAATATAAAATATAATTTAAATAACGGTATTGCTGTGAATCAATCGTCACTATATAATAATATTGAACAAAACAATATATCTCTAAATCAAAACCATGGAATTTATATTTGGAGTTCAAATTCAACAAGTCTCGATATAATAATCTCTAATCAAATAATGAACAATGGTCTAAATGGTATTTATATATATGAAGATCTTAATATAACAATTACTTATAATCTAATACAATCTAATGCAAATATTGGATTATTTTTAAATAGATGTGGAAATTCTAAAATATACAACAATTCATTCATTGGAAATTCATTTAATGCGATGGATAATGGAACATTCTATAATGCTTGGGATAATGGTGAGTTTGGTAATTACTGGGATGATTATATGGGTCAAGACTTAGATAATAATAGTATTGGGGATACTCCTTATTATATCCTAGGTAGTACTGGTTCACTTGATAATTTTCCTCTTATGGTTCTTGCTTCAAAACCAGAACCACCTGCACCACCAGGAAATAATGATGATGATAATATTCTACCAATGATAGGAATAATTTTCGCAATTATATCTGCCATTAGTTTAATCGCGTTAGGATTGATTAAACAATTTTCAGCTAAACTAAATAAGAAAATCAAAGAACCAAAATTAGGAACATATTCGGGTGCGTCTGAAGCAGAAGAAATATCAACACAAAATATAGGTAATATGACTCCATCTGAAACTCAATTAATCAAACCTGAAAGTTATTTAAATAATGATGTGTCTCTTGCTCATAATAAAAACTATCAAGCAATAGTAAACCAAAATCCTGAATTAAAAGAATACTTAGAAACAGATAAATTAATCTCAGAAATTCCTAAAATGAAAAATTTTATTACCACATTATCAGATCCAGAACTAATGCGTAAAATAAATTTATTAGGATTAACCATGGAAGAAACAGGAATACTTATTGAAGATTTAGTAAATCTAAATCCTGAGGAAAGAACTCTATTGATCGAAAAAATGTTAAAAAATCTATAAATTTTTTTTTTTCTTTATTTTTAAGTCTTAAAGCTTTATTTTAAAATTATATTTTGTAAAATCGTTATAATCATTACAGAAAATATTATAAATCTTTAAATTTGTTTTAATTTAATCAGATTAATAATTAATATTTGAAAGAATCTTGAAGTTATATTTTTCATAATTTTTAATTTAATTCAACTATAATAAATAAATCATATATGAATTCTAAAACTGAAGAAGTTTTAAGAAAAGACATTCGTAAATCCTATAATAACAGACTTATTCAAAAATTTATTAATGCAGGATTAGAAGAGATACGAGCATGCATAAATTGCGGAACATGTACTGGAAGTTGTCCTTCCGGTAATCGTACAGCATTAAGAGTAAGATCTACGATTAAAAAAGCCTTGGATGGAGATGAATCCATTTTAAAGGATAATGACATATGGTTTTGTAGTACTTGTTATTATTGTTATGAGAGATGTCCTCGCAATATACCTGTAACCGATATGATAATTAAATTAAGGAATATTGCAGTTGAGGAAGGATATATTTTAGAAAACCATTTTGATTTAGCATATAATGTTTTTTATAAAACGTGTCATGCAATATCTGCTATAGGAGAAAATAATAAAAAATGGAGAGAACTTAGGGAATCTTATGATTTACCTTCATTACCCCCAACTGTCCATTCTTACCCAGAAGCAGTCAAAGAATGCCAAAAACTAATGAAAGAAGTAAAATTTAAACAACTTTTAGATAAAATCAAAAAAAAAAAAAAAAAGGATAATAAAAAGATTAAGTGAAATGAATAAATCTGCCTTAAAGTATGGATTTTTTTTGGGATGTGTTATTCCAAATCGATATCCAATGATTGAAAGAAGTATTAGAGATGTTTTTGAAGAACTTAATATTGAATTAATAGATTTAGCTGGTGCTTCGTGCTGTCCTGCCCCAGGTGTATTCCGTTCTTTTCATAATCTTACTTGGTTAGTTATGGCTGCTAGGAATTCATCCCTTTCAGAAGAATTAAAAGTGAGTCCTATTACAGGTTGTAATGGATGCTATGGTACATTAAGAGATGTTTGGTATGATCTTGAGCATGATCCTCAATTAAAAATGAAGGTTAATGAGGAACTTAGAAAAATTGGAAAGTCATATACAGGAAAATATGAACCAAAACATGTAGTTCAAGTATTATATCAAGATTTAGGTTTAGACTACCTTAAAGACTATATTAAATATAAATTTTCAGACCTAAAAGTAGCTGTGCATTATGGATGTCATATTATTAAACCAAGTATAAAACGACCATGGAATAAAGAATATGAATTTCCTACTTTTTTAGATGAACTTGTTGAATTAACGGGAGCAAAAAGTATAGATTATAAAGATAAATATCTGTGTTGTGGTGCTGGTGGTGCTTTAAGAAGTGGTTTTAATGAAGTAGCGGCTGATTTTACTAAAGAAAAACTAATCAATATAAGGAAAGCAAAAGCAGATATAATAATAACTTGTTGTCCATTCTGTCATTTACAATTTGATTTAGGTCAAAAAGAAGTATCTAATATTTTTAGAGATGAAATTAAAAAACCTTTTAACATTCCTGTTATTTATATAACGCAACTTATCGGTCTAAGTATGGGGATAGATCCTAATCGATTAGGCTTAATAAAAAATCATAACATAAAAGACGTGAGTCCTTTTATTTCACTGGATCCTTTTTTAAAATTAATTAAAAAACAATTAATATAAATATAAAAAAAGAGTTTGGATATATATTTAAAAAAACTAAGAAGAAATATAGTTAATGCAATTAGTTTTATATTTTTAAAATTAGATAATATAATCTTTTATAAACAAGTTCATAATGGTAGAGACAGAAGATTTAAAGATTGGAGTGTATATTTGTCATTGTGGAACCAATATTTCTGGAAATATCAATATTGATCTTTTAAAAGAATATTCCTCAAAAATTTCTAATGTAGTTCTTGTTAAAGATTATAAATTTATGTGTTCTGATATTGGACAAAAATTAATAAAAGCAGATATTGAATCGGGAATAATTAATAGAGTTGTAATAGCTGCTTGTTCCCCAAGATTACATGAATATACTTTTCGATCAGTATGTGAAGATATAGGCTTCAATCCTTTCTTATTTGAACAGGCCAATATAAGAGAACATTCCTCGTGGGTTAATTTAAATGATCCTAAAGGAGCTTTCGAAATAGCCAGGGATCATATTAACATGGCCGTAGCGAAAGCTAGTAAATTAAAACCATTAAAAAAAATAAAAGTTTCAGTTGAACCTTCTTGTCTAGTTATCGGTGGAGGGATCGCAGGTATAAATTCTGCTTTAGATTTGGCTAATAATGGATATAAAGTATATTTATTAGAGAAGACCCCTTCGATTGGAGGTCATATGGCACAATTAGATAAAACCTTTCCTACAATGGATTGTTCAGCATGTATCTTAACACCACGCATGGTTGATATTGCTAGAAATCAAAATATAACTTTATTGACTTATTCAGAAATAGAGGGAATAGATGGCTATGTAGGAAATTTTAAAATTAAAATAATGAAAAAACCTCATTATGTTGATCAAATAAAATGCAATGGCTGTGGATCTTGTATAACTCCATGTCCAGTCATATGCAAAAATGAATTTGATTTAGGAATGACCTCCCGAAAAGCAATATATATTCCTTTTCCCCAAGCAATTCCTGGTGAGTATACTATTGATATGGAAAATTGTATTAAATGTGGAATTTGTGCTGATCCAAATGTATGCGAAACAGAAGCAATAAATTTTAATGATAAACCGGAAATTATTAATATTAAAGTCGGAACGATTATTGTAGCAACGGGTTGGGATTTATATGATCCAACAGAATTAAAACAATATGGATATGGAAGATATCCAAATGTTATAAATAGTTTGCAAATGGAAAGATTATTAAGTTCAATTGGTCCTTTATCAGGAAATCCTGCACGTCCGTCAGATCTACTCATTCCAAAAAGAATTGCTTTTCTTCAATGTGTTGGTAGTAGATATTATAGAGAAGGAGGAAATAGATATTGTTCTAGAGTATGTTGTATGTATGCAATTAAACAAGCAAGACAATATAAAGAAAAATATCCTGATTGTGAAATTTTTATCTTTTATATTGATATGCGTACTTTCGGTAAAGAATATGAAGAATTTTATGAATCTTCTCAAAGAGAATACGGAATTAGGTATATAAGAGGTCGAATTGCAGAAGTATTAGAGGATAAAAATAATAACATAATCATTAGATCTGAAGATACTTTGTCTCAACAATTAATAGAATTAAAAGTAGATCTACTTATTTTATCATGTGGACTTGAACCTAATTTAGATTCTGATAAAATAGGTTCTTTATTATGTCTTCAAAAATCCTCGGATGGATTCTTTATGGAAGCACATCCTAAATTAAAACCAATTGATACATTATTAGAAGGTATATTTATAGCCGGGGTTGCACAAGGACCTAAAGATATTCCTGATACAGTAGTTCAAGCAAAAGCAGCAGCTTCAGGGGCATCTATACTAATGGCTAAAGGTGAATTAGAAATAGATCCATATTATACCGTTATTATAGAACAATTATGCTCAGGGTGTAAAATATGTCAATCTTTATGTCCTTATAATGCAATAGAATTTGATAATTATAAAAAAAAAGCTATAATTAATCCTATTCTTTGTAAAGGATGTGGTACATGTACTCCTGCATGTCCTTCGGGAGCAATAGAACAAAATCATTTTACATCTGATCAAATGAATTCTATCATTAATATTATAAAAGAAGATAATTAAAAAT
>CAZBEU010000086.1:0-3916 GCA_964491005.1 uncultured archaeon
TTAAAATTAACATATTGGCCATTAATTATATTTTGTCTTATTGAATATAAGTTCATAAGTAGTAAATCAAATAATTATTTCTTTGCAAAATTATCTGGAGCAATTTTAATGAATTTAATTATAATATCTGTTTTTTATAGTTATACATCAATTATAGGTGAAGAATTACTTATTTTGGATATTCTTAGCTTCATAATTGCTGTAATTTTTGGACAATTGTTAATCTATAAGTTAATGACGCTTCCTGAAATTAATCGACAATATATTCAGATTATTTCTTTAATATTTTTAGTTATTTATGGGTTATTATTTATAATATTTACTTTCTTCCCATTAGAATTACCCTTATTTTTAGATTCAGTATCTGGAAAATATGGTATTTCTTAATTTTTTTTTCCTGTAATAAAAATTTTTTTTCATGGAAAAATAGTCAATTTTAATGGAAAATTAAAGTGAAAGGTGTGTTTACCAAAATTTAAAATAACTCTAAATTTATTCTCTCATTGATCAAATTTAAAGACTATAATTATTGAAGAGAAATATTATAATTATTTAGAAATAATCATATTCCAATGCATAATATACTACTCATAATTTGGTATACAAAAAGAATAAAAGAATAAAAAAATAAAATATAATTTAAATTATACGAAAAGTTTCGTAATTTTCCTTTTACCAATCTGACATCTCTTTAAAAAATAAAAATTATTTACCTTTCACACCTTTAGCGATTCGTTCGCCAATATCCTTATCAATATTGTGCCAGTATTCGAGGGCCCGTTGTAGCACGAGTTCGGATACGCCATTTTTCAAATGTCCCACTACATTGGACACTAACCTATTGCGCTCTATATCATCCATGACCTTGCGTATCAGGGTTCCGGCCTGTCCGAAATCATCGTCTTCTTTACGCTTGGTGTAGGCGGAACGGATGAAATCGCCGCTGGCATTCCAAATGGTCATTTCGGCATATTTCTCAGGGTCGGCCTTGGGACCACCCTTTGAGTTGGGTGCATAGACTGGATCGGAGATATTGTTAATTCTCATCGCTCCGCCTTTACTATAACTGTGTACCGATACTTTTGGGCGGTTGACCGGAATCTGCTTATAATTAACCCCCAAGCGAGCCCGATGGGCATCAGCATAGGAGACTAGGCGGGCGAGTAGCATCTTATCTGGGCTTGGACCGATTCCAGGGACAAGATTGTTTGGTTCGAATGCCGCTTGCTCAATCTCAGCATGAAAATCGCTTGGGTTACGGTTCAGAATCAGCTGACCCACTTCATGCAAAGGATAGTCTTCGTGGGGCCACACCTTAGTCAGATCAAAGGGATTGAATCGGTACGTCTCGGCCTCTTTGAATGGCATTATCTGGACTTTTAGGGTCCAACTGGGGTAATCTCCTCGCTTGATCGCATCGAAAAGATCTCGACGGTGGTAGTCGGCATCAACACCGGCAATCTGATCGCCCTCTTCTTGGGTTAGGAAGGCGATAGATTGGTTTGTCTTGAAGTGATACTTCACCCAGTAACGTTCACCTTTGACATTGACCCACATATAAGTGTGGCTCGAGTAACCGTTCATGTGCCGATAGCTCTTGGGAATTCCACGATCGCTCATTAAAATTGTGACCTGATGAGCTGATTCAGGTGAAAGGGTCCAGAAATCCCATTGCATATCGTTATCGCGTAAGCCACTCTCTGCACGACGCTTTTGGGAGTGTATGAAGTGCTGGAACTTCATAGGATCACGTATGAAAAAAACAGGGGTGTTGTTTCCTACCATGTCATAATTACCCTCTGTGGTGTAAAACTTAAGTGCAAAGCCACGCACATCCCGCCAAGTATCGGGACTACCGCTCTCTCCGGCTACAGTGGAAAACCGGGCTAATAAATCTGTCTTCGTACCCGGTTGGAACACAGCTGCTTTTGTATAAGCGCTGATATCCCTAGTCACCTCAAAATATCCGAAAGCCCCGGAACCTTTTGCGTGGGGTTGGCGATCTGGAATCATCTCCCGGTTAAAGTTGGCCATCTGCTCCATTAGGTAGTGGTCCTGAAGAAGAATTGGACCATCAGGTCCCACCGTAAGAGAGAATTCATCACTGGCTACTGGGATCCCAGCATCTGTTGTAGTAGGTTTATTTTCGTCTTTTTTCACAGTTATAACTTCCTTATATTTATAATTATTATGTATCCATTCTAATACAATTCTATATAAATATATCGATTATGATTAATTCATTTATTATTTTATAGGAGATTATTATTCTAATTTATCAAATATGAATTATTGAATAATATTTTCTGTCCACTTAACATCCACTAATTCTAAGTATTTAAGAGTTTTCATACTAAACACATTTCCTGCGATTGAAATTTAAATTTTGGGCATAATTTATTCTTCAAATAGATCATTCGGATATGCTATTTTAATATAATCTTATTCAATATTTTATACTTTAGCACTAAATTCTTTGATTTTCTCAGGTTTTTTAGGGTAATCCAAGTTTCATTACTAATTATATCAACGACGCTAGAAGCTACATATAAATTTATTAATTGTAAAATGGGAGCTTGAATATGCTCGAATTAATTAAATGAGAAATAAATTCTTTCAACAAAAAAAAAAAAATTAATTTCTGTTAATATTAATTATTCATGGTTTTTTGCTCTTATTAAAGCCACATGTATCGAAATAATTACTGCAATTATAATCAATAAAATTCGGATCCAAAGTATTCGAACCATTATAATTGAAATTATAATGGTTATCCACAATAATAATATTGTATAAATCCTTATTTTTATTAAAATATGAGAGAATCAAAATAAAATAGAAGTAATTATTAGAATTATCTTATCACTACATTATATATTTAAAAGATATAAAGTCAATTGACTACATATTTTGACTTTTTTAAGATAAAAGTCAATTGATCAAAAAATATGAGATATTTTAAACCATAATATAATAAGACTGTATAATCTTAATTTATTTTAGGTTTAGACAATAAATTTTTATAATGAACTAAAATTTTATTAACTAAGGAATTTTTAGCTAATAAAATCAATTTTTAAAAACTCAATATATTATTATGGTTAGTCTATATGAAGAAACCAATGTCTAATTTTAGATTTAATCTATTGTCTTTTGTTTATAAATTACGTGATTCTTTTCTCGCTCATAAAGATATTCTAATAGATATAGGGATTAAATCTGGCGATAATATTCTTGATTTTGGTTGTGGTCCTGGTGGATTTATTACTGCGGCATCTGAATTAATAGGGAATAATGGAAGAGTATATGCTTTAGATATCCAACCTAAAGCTATTGAAAAAGTTCAAAAAATAATAAAAAAAAATCATTTATCAAATGTATCAACTTTATTATCAACTGGTAAAATTGAATTGAATGATGAAAGTATTGATGTTATATTACTCTTTGAAGTTATTCATTCATTAGAAGAATTAGATGAAATTTTAAGAGAATTATATCGAAAATTAAAGAATAATGGAATTTTATCTGTATATGATCCCACTATGAATCATAATAAATTAAAATCTAAAATGAATGAAATTAACTTATTTGAGTTCTATAAAAGAGTAAATCATAGATCTGATTTTAGAAAAAAAAAGAATTAGCATCTAAAAAAAAAAGAATTATTTCTAAAACTTCAATTTTATGAGTATTTTCAATTAAATGTAGAAATAATTTTTCCATGGAAAAAGTTAAATTTTTAATGGAAAATGGATGTAAAATAACTGTTTTGCAAAACGCGTTTTTAGAAACTATAAACTCTATTTTGTTAAAGAATGAGAGGATTAGAATAATTAACAGAAAGAACATTCAATATTATTATACCCTTAAATTATATTTGAAAGATATAAAGTCCATTGACTATAATTTGTAAGAT
>CAZBEU010000087.1:0-2452 GCA_964491005.1 uncultured archaeon
TTTTAACCCAATTAAGAGAAGCAAAACAAGACATCATTGAAACCTTGAAAACTCCTAAGAAAGAACTACTAAGATCTTCAATAGAAAGTCTAAAAAAAGAACCGATTCGGGATGATGTAATCCCCTCAAATAAATCAATTACACAAAATCTTCCAACTGTATCATTAAATCATCAATTAAGAACTCTACCAAAAATAAATAAAGATCTAGGTTCTTTAATGGACAGTAACACTTTTCTTGATAATATTGGCCATTTATTGCCAATAAATAACAAAATAGCTAATGAAATCAAAATTGATAAAGTGAATTTGTTAAATTTAAAAATGATAAATCAAGACTTTTTTGATTTAGAGAATTTGTTTTATTACTTTTCAATCATCAAAATGTTAAATCTAGAATCTCCTTTTACTAACCTTGAAACTTTGGAAATAATAAAGCAATTCATAAATGATAGAGTATTTAGTTCCTCAAAAGATAATATACCAGATTCAAAGAACATCTTTTATGGTCTCGCAATTTTGTCAGAGATGAATTTTTTAGATAAAACAGATATAATTGATTTACTTGAAATTGAAAGCTTTATCAAATCAGAGTTAGAAATATTCATTCCTGAAAAATTAGAATCAAATTTATATTCACTATTTTGCTTAAAATTGATTGCCAAGAACCGAACAATTTTATTTAATAAAAGTTTAATTGGAAAGCTTATTCAAAATATAAATCTATCAAATCTGGAAGACTTTAAACTACCTTTAGATATATATCATTATTTAGCATCGATAAAATTATTGGATAAAGAAATAAATCTAAATCAATTTAAAATTAATTATGTTAATGAAATTAAAAAGTTAATAGAATCAAATGGTTCTATAAGGAATTTAATAACCGATTCAGCATTAGCATTACTTATCTTTAATCTACTGGATCTAAAAGATCATGAACAAGAATTATGTGATAATCTATTAAATTATATATTAAATATAACAAAATTCTTCAATAAAGAAAATCTTGACAAAGTTTTTAATTGGCAAACAGATAAAATGGGTTTTAAAATCGAGTTAGAGATATTATATTGGGCATTGTTAGCTAGCTCACAATATATGTCTATATAAAATAGAAAATAAATTTAAATATTATTAGATTTCAGCTTAATAAAAGTAGAATTTGAAAAACATAATCAAGATTGAGATTATATATTAATAATCATTATATTCAAAAATCTTGATGAGAAACTTTTTCACTGTGGGAACTACCTTCCCTTGTTTAACTGATTCATTCCATTTTTTTATTATATTATGATTATTTTTCAGATCATTCAAAGTTCTTTTACCTAACTGAATCCAATATTCTGTATCAATTAGAGGTGCTTCATTATTAATTCCGGGACAATATTGTTTTCCTTTTTCAGTGTAAACTATATTTATTAAACTATCAGCTTTACCTTTTGTTTCATCTAAAATCTCAAATGAAAATGGAAAAGTTCGACAAAACATCGGTCTCAAGTTATAAATTAAACATTTCTTCTTTTCTGAACTATAAAAATAACATCCCCCCAAACTGTTTTTGAGGAGGCCAACAAATGCTAACCCTCTTTCTGTTTCTATAGGAGTAACAATCATTCTCTTTTTATCTTCATTAGTCAATGTCTTGTCAAAAACAAAAAATCCTATTATATCGAGTACTTCATCGATTTCTAAATCCAAACCTTTCTTAATTCTTAAAATATCTAAATATGTTAAATTCACTAAAGTATTTTTATCAGTACAGCAGTTACCACACCTGGTGCAAGCGAATCTTAATTTTTTCATATTAATCATAGAAAAAATAAGAGAAAAATAATAAAAAATGAATATATATTAACTTAATTACTTAGTGGTATAATTAATTTTTGTCTGAGTAGTGATTCGATTGCTTCAATGATTAAATCCTTATTTTCTTCGCTAACTAACTCGACTATATTATTTAGATCAGCAATTCTATTATCTTCTGACATTGATTGAACAACATTTATTACTCGCATTTCCATCTTAGTTAACTTCCTTTCTTTTTTCATAGTAATGAGATTGATATCATCCGATAAGATAAATGAACCCTTATAATATAGTTCAAAATATTCATTCAATATTTCTGGAACTAATATTTGAAAATCATCTAAAGATCCATCCCAATCTTCTAAATTATTAGAAAGTTTTAGATTTAATGCTAAAATGAGATGAGAAATTTGACTTTTCAATCTTTCAGAGGAGCGTTCTTTCAAAATAAAAACAATTCGAATCTCTTCTATATCGGCAATTAAACAATAGAATTGTTTAAAATCTAATTCAATCATTTTTTCTATACCATATCCTTTCTCAAGTTCAGTAGATTCTAGTTCATTAATTTCTTTATCAATAAACTCTTCCCCAATTGTTGTAATTGCTTGAATAAATCCTGAAAAAAGTTCTTTTTTATG
>CAZBEU010000088.1:0-7651 GCA_964491005.1 uncultured archaeon
TTAAATTATAATACTATTTTTAATATAATGAAGAAATTCTTTATATTTAACTATAAACATATCATAAAAGTTTTTAAATATAAACTATCTTATAATTTTATTTTTACTTCCAATCATCTCTCTCCCTATATAAAAAATATCACCTAAATAATAATTTCAATCTTTTATCGGGAAATATTAAAATCCTAAGTCTTTATAAAAGAGCGTTTCAGAAAATTGTCGGCGTTGTGCATTTTTATTTTTTTCCTATATTACATTTTATAATGCACTTTAAATCAGGATTTGGGGTACATAAGAATAACAGTCATTACTCTCCTATTTCATCGGGAGATGTTACTTTAGACAAACTTTTAAACGGTGGTTTTCATAGAAATTTGGTTTATTTACTATATGGAGACGAGAAAGTAGTAACAAACATTCTCCTATATACTTCTGTTATCGTTCAACAATCCTCATCAAATGGAGGAATGGGTGAAGGTATTAAAGTTGCTTTTGTTGATGGTAAAAATCGTTTTAATCCCTATAATATTAGTAAATTTTCTGTTATACACAAATTATCTCCTCGAAAAGTCCTAGAAAATATAATTATTGCGCGAGCATTTACGTGGGATCAAATGGTTGAGCTTTTAGAAATTCAACTTGCCAAACTCGAAGAAATAAAGGTTGTTCTAATCTCTGGAATTACAGATCTTCTTCAAAATTACGAAAAACAAACATTTGAAGATTTATTAAAAATGATTGGAGGTATCAAAAAAATACTATCAAAAACAAATCCTTTGATTATCATCACAGCACCTCTGCATAAATCTTCTTTTTTTAGACCAAAAGGAGGGAAAATACTTTCTCACTTTGGAAATGTGTTGGTATTAGTGAACAATGAAGAGCGATATGTGGAATACACTCTTGTTCAACATCCTTTTCTATCCGAACATCGAATTGTGAAATGGAAAACACGTATATCAAAGAGAACTCTTGCTAAAAGATCGAGAAATAGAACTTTAAATACTTGGATTGAATAGTTCTCTATTTGTTCATGTATTTCTCTAAATTTCTTTGTAGAAATTTTTGATTATAGTTTAAATTCAAGAACTCTTCAATTTCAGGAAATTTTATTGGAAATATATTTTCAAAAGATCTTTTCAGTAATTCGATATATTTTTTTTTGTCATATTGATGCTTTTTTCTATTATAGAGATCTGAAAGAATGACTTTTTTTTCTGGAAAATTAGGATCTGCTTCTGCGTTTAGAATGATATATTCTACATTTTTACCTGCTGATGCAACAACTCCAGATCGTTCTAATTGTTTTGATGCAACTGCTTGGTATGAATTTACTTTATATTCTCCTGGTTTCCTCGAGATTTTTTGCTTTATTGATAATTCCTTTTTGGATATATTTCCTGATAAAATACGATTAGCATATTCATAAAGAATCTTTTTTGCTTGAGAAATATTTTCCATGAAATCTTTAACTGAAGTTGTTCTTTTAAAAACATTTATAAAATCATATTGAGCATTCTTTATTATTATTGGTATATCTCTTCGTCTTAATTCTATTCCTCTTACTTTTATTTCGCCATTGCTTTTAATACCCCAATAATGACTTAGTGCAGGTACATTTGTTTCTGCTTTAGATGGAAGAAATATAATAATATTATATAGTGCCTCCCAATTCATTGGAATATTTGTATGATCTGTAATTTCATCAACAATCTTTTTTGTTATATTTTCAAAATCTTCTATAGAACGATTTTTTCTGTCTTTTAGCCAAATTGAATCAACAATTCCATGAATAATTTCACATCCATGTTTTTGAGCAATTTCAGCAGCTCGAAGTAAAAATTCACGAGCAAAAGCGCAAACTGTTTGATGTGCTTCAATTTTACCAAAGCGAGCATTTTTAAATCCCAAGTATCCAAAACTTACAACAAGTACCCATTTAAGAGCTTTATCTGTAAATTGATATCTAATGTCATTATGACTTTTATTATATTCTTTATATCTCAAACGCTTTTCTAATGGTAATTTTATAGACTCTGAAATAATACCTTGTCTTTTTCTACAAATATGAAAGTTCAAACCTGGAACTTTTATCCCTGTACCATCCTTTTTACAACAATTACAATTAATGGTCTCAGAGGATATATTATATGTTGCCATTAAAGAGGGATACATCGAAGAAAAATCAAGTTCAACTACTTTTTCAAAAATACCAATTTTAGGTTCAAAAATATGACCTCCTCGATCACTATAAAGCAATTCTATACTTTTCTTAAATTCTTCAGGACTCTTTTTAAAGGGAGGGATAAGATGATCAAGTTTGTAAGAATTATAATATTGAATTGATTGTAAAGCACCTCCTATCGTGATTCTACATAATCTCTGCAACGGAACGCGTGAAATACGTGCCACTTCTATTACTCCTGGAATATTACCATCACTAAAATGTAAGCTAGCATAAGAAGTCGTATCCAAATGAAATCGTCCATTAAAATATACTTGCGTTTTAGAACGACGGAAAATAATACCATATGATATGTAATGATCTGAACTACTGGATAATTCAAAAATACAATTTTTTAGTGGAGTTTTATCTCTTGAAAAATATAGTTCTTTTGATACTTGATTTACAGAGGCTCTAGCAGCTAAATATGGAAAAACAAATTCATCACCATTTTGAGTTAAAATAATATCTGGATTAATCTTCTCTACAATCGTACTTACTTTTTTTAATGTTTCTGCTTCATCTGCCTCATCAATAAGTATCTTCTTTTTTTTATATCCATCTGCTCTAGGTACATTATTATTATCATTCTCAATCAAACTGACCTCAATATATTCAAGAACATCATTATAGTATGGATGAATTTCTTTATGTCGAATTTTAACCTTTAGCCATATAGCTTTTAGAGGAGGGAGATCATAGAATAATTTTTCATTGTCATCCTTCAACTTCAAGGAGATTAATTCTAATATTTCTTGTTTAGTGTTATTATCGAGCTTAATCTTTACTTTAAAGCTGCAATAAGACATCGGAAATAGATTCTTAACATAGAGATACATTTGTGCAAGTGGAAGATCGGTATTATATAATGTAAATAAATTAATTTGATTTATTTCCTCTATTGTTTTTTTAAAAACAGATGGTTTTGTTACTGAAAAACCAAATACATTTGATTTTTCATTGTCTTCCAGTTTTATATATTTTTCATATAATTTTATAGTCTTAGCATGAGGATGTCCCTCAAGAATATATTTTAGTCTTTCGATATTGTTTTCTATTCCTTTATTTGGAACAGCATAAAATTCTGGATGAAAAAAATCATAAATTTTAGCTATATTTCCTTTATGTTTTACCCAAAGAATTACTCCCCTATCATATGTTGATACATCAAGAAGCCATCCATCAAACTGTTTTTGAGCGTACAATTACTTATCTTTCCTTATTATTTCTTCTAGTTCATTAACTTTTTTTGTTAATTCTTCGATTTTTTTATTCTGTTCGATTGCAAAACACATAAATAATAATTCCGAGAGTATTGGACGAGCACTAAAACTACCCGCATCGGCATGAATTCGAGCAAAAATCATTAAATCATCAAAAACCTTTTGATCTTCTGGTCTGAGTGCTCTTTTAAAATCTTTCCAACTCTCAATTTCATGTTCTAATGCAGGTCTAAAAGAAGGAATTGTGCGACCCATACGATACTCTTGATCAATAGTTTAAAATCAGATAAAAAAAAAAATACCTCACTAATTTTCTGAATTTTTGTTCTACTAAAAAAAATATTAATAGGTTGTGATCGAGATATTAATAAATTAATACCCTCTTTGAAAATAAATATATGATCCTTCAATATTAACATATGTCAAAATCAGAGGTTTCATATTATGATTGGAAAATGACCTTTAAAAAAAAGGCAAGTGATAGTATCGATCATCATAATAAAAATGAATCTCAAAATTCGTTAGATATTTCAGACGATGAATTTAAAGAATATTTGAAAAATTGGAAGAAAAAAAATCTATGAGATGTTTTTTAAAAGAATTAATTGTTGTTTATTCAAAAGGAATTCTTATAATAAACGAACTTCCCATATTCCTACCTTTTGATTTCGCTTGAATTTCACCATTGTGCATTTTTATTATTTCTTTTGAAATATATAATCCTAATCCTGAACCTTTTATATCAAGATATTCTAACCCCTCACCATATCGTTCTAATCTTCCAAATTGTGTAAAAAGTCTGTTTATTTCATCCTTAGTCAGCCCTATACCTGTATCAATAAACCTAATTTCAAGATAATCATTAATTTTTTTCATAGTAATATGTATATTTCCTCCTGGAGGAGTATTTTTTATTGCATTTGTGAGAAGATTGATTATGACCTGTTCGATTCTAACAATATCAATATTAATATAAACCATATTTAGCAGGTCTAAATTAAGTGATAATTTACGTTCTTTTATAAGATATTCCATTTCATTAGATATATTTTGTATTAAATTACTAATATTGCATTGTTCTTTATCTAACTGTATTTTACTATAGCTAGTTCGACTTATATCGAGTAAATCATTAATTAATCGTTCTAATCTCCTTTCATTTGAATTTATTATTTTTAAAAGTTCTAAAGGTTCTGGACCTAATTTTTCTCCAAAAACATCCAAGAGAAATTCTGAAGCATTACTTATTGCCATAATTGGTGTCTTTAATTCATGAGATACACTAGAAATAAGATTTTTTCTAATATTATCGATTTCTTTTAGTCTCTTATATTCTTCTTGTAAGATACTATCAGTTTTTTTACGATCTGTAATATCTCTTACAAAAATAACAGTTTCATTTTTTTTAAAATATAAAATTCTTGCTTCATAAAACCGAATTTCATCATTAAAAGGGAGCTGATATTCTAATATTTGTTGTTCCTTCGTTTCTAATGCGTTTTTAATACTAATTAAAATACGATTTGCAATATCTTCGGGTAAAAGCTCAGATAATTTATTATTTAAGAATTCTTGTGGTGATAAATAGAGATTGTCTAAATCTCCTTTATAATTTAATATTGTACTATCTTTTTTTACTAAAAAAAATAAATCTGGAATTATTTCAAAAATTTTTTTAATTTTAATTTCAGACTCCCTTAATTCTTTTTCTGCTTTAATTTGATCTGTTTTATCTATAAATTTTACAATCGTTTTTGGATTATTGCTAATTTTAATAACTTCTACATTTAATTCTACATATCTTGTCTCTCCTTTTTTATTTGTAAGACTAAATTCATAGTTTGTAGGGATAATCATCCCCTTCTGTTGTTGTCTATACAGATTACTCATTTTTTCTCTGTTTCTTTTTGAAACAAATTTTCGAAAATCTTTATCTATTAGTTTTTCTAAGGGTTCTCCTAAGATTTCACTGCTTTTTTTATTAGCATAAATTATTTTATAATTATTATTTACAACAAATATTCCTGATCTTGATTCTTCAACAACTGATTTGAATATTTGATTATTTTCTATTAACAGATTTTCGCGAAGTTTTTTCTCTGTAAAATCTTGAACTTGAACGAGAAGGTAAATAATTTTTTCTATTTTAAAAATAAATGGTGTAATTATAAAATTAAAATAACAATTATCTTTATCTGGGGTAATGTTTTTATTTTTTTTATAAATTAGATTCGTATTTATTACATATTCAAAAATTTTATTTCCTTTTTCCTTAAAATTTAAAATTATTTCTTTTGGAATTCCAATATCTTCAAAAAGATTATATTTTTTTATATCGTATTCAAAATTAACACCAAACAATTTTAAATAAGATTTATTTGCAATAATTAAATTTCCTTGGTTAGTATAGATGCTTAGTCCAATAGGAGATTTCTTATATATATATTTAAATAATTCTATAATATTGTAACCCCTTTTCTATTTATAATTACTTTTATAAAAAATAATCTTTTTTTCCTCAAACTTTTCTATTTAATTATTCAGTTATTTCGACTATTTTTTTTAATCTATTTTTATCGATAATTATAAGAAAAAAGACGAAGGATATCTAAATACTTGCAATTCCTTTCATCAATATTATTATTTCAATTCCTTTTTTTATGTTTTTTCTTTTAGAAAACTAAAAATAATTTGATATAAATTGGAAATAGAATAATGCTATAGTTATTAAAAATATAATTATCAAAAATAGAGTTGAATAGAATCGCCATTTTATAGATATTTTATCTTTTTTCTCTTTATAATAAATATAAGGGAGAAATATTGCGCCTAATATTGTAAAAGATAATAAAACTGTAATTATATAGAATTCTGCTTCAATATAACTAAGAATTATACCTATTATCGATAACCATCCACTACTCAAATATATAATACGGTATTTAAGTAATTTTCCTGGATTATCTTCAGATGATTTTACAGAAATATTATAAAAGATCATAAAAAAGACTAATCCTATACAAATAATAAATGAATAAACCCAATATTGAACTATAAAAAGACCTAATAACAAAAATATAATAATTCCTGTGAAAATAGAAATGATAGACCAAATAATAATCCAATTATGTTTTAGGAAAGAGATTATATTCTTATAAAGATTTACAAATTTATTTTCAATTAAATTAATAAATTCTTTAATTTTTTCTACAAAATTATTAAAGATCTCTTTTAATTTCTCCATAAGAAAAATAAATGGAAATAAAAATACTGAAAAAATCATAAATGAAAAACTGGAAATAAATGGGAAATAATTGAAATAATATGTCGTTTGAAAGATAACTGTACCAATGAAAATAGATATCAATAACCAAAAAATAAAGCGAGATTTTAATACTTTTTGCGTAAATATTTTAAAGAAAATCGCATATAGAATCAATAGAAGAACTAATGAAATATTAATATCTAAATAGATATTGAATATAATGTATTTTGGGCTTAAAAATACCTCAAATAGAATAAATAAATCTATACAAATAAGATTTATCAGTATAAATAATAAATAACGATTTATTTTATCTATCTTATCATTTTTGTAATCCTTTATTATTCTTATTGCATTTAATAAAGAAATTATAATTATCAATGAAAAAATTAATAGATTAAGGTCTAAAATGGGATCTAAATTTAGATAAAACAGGGGAAATGACGCAATATCAAATGATAGAATTTGATAGAAAATTAACATAAAAGAATGTTTATTTTTCTTAAAGTAATTCCAGTGTTGTAGTATATATAATAAAAATATCAATTCTAAATCTATAATTAGAATAAAAATTGGAATCCTTATAATAAATGATCGAAAAATAACAATAGGGACAATAGTAAATATAAATAAATTAGAAGTAATCATTATTATTATCCACGATATTACTTTAACATATTCTTTTACACCATACAGAAAATCAAAAGTAAGATCATCAATAAATGAGAGAGAAAAGATGATGATTCCAATAATAAAAAACTGATATGAAATCTCCAACAATCCTATTAAATCTTGAATAAAGATGATAAGTGAAATATATAAGCATATTCCTATAATCATTTTTCTTTTTTTATCCCAATTCTCAATATAGGACAGTTTAATTTTACTTTCTATTGTATTTTTTCTGAATTTTAATATTTTATATATCAAATATAAATA
>CAZBEU010000089.1:0-8323 GCA_964491005.1 uncultured archaeon
AGTTTTTATAAAATTTCAATGAAGAGTTGAAATAATATATTTAAAAATAGGATAATATCTGTTTATTGTGTTTTTCTTCCACAATATTGACAAAATTTTTGTTCAACAGGATATAAATTACCACAATTTGGACAATTATTCAGACTATTTTTTAAAATTTCTCTACTTAACATTTCAAAAGCATATTCTACATTTTCTCCAGTTTTAGCGGAGGTCCTTATTAATTCTCCTTGAAAATTAGCTCTCTTAAAGAATTCTTCTCCCTCTTCTTTGCTTACTTCTCTTAAATCATCTAAATCATATTTTGTTTCTATTATCAATTTAGTTTTTGGACTGTTTGGAACAGAAGATATAATTTTTACCCATTCCTCTAAGTCTTGAAGTGAATCTTTATTTGTACAATCATATAACATCAATGCACCTGATGCTCCAGAGACATATGAGGGTAATAAAATTCTAAATTTTTTTTCACCGGCAAAATCCCATATATTTAATAAAATGTCGGTCTCCTCAGTAGATACTTTTTTAGTCTCAAAATCCACTCCTATAGTTGAAAGTAGATCTGCATGGAATTTGCCTGTTGCATAACGACGAATTAGACTTGTTTTTCCAGCATCCTTAGCCCCTGCAACAACAACTTTGAATTTTAGAAGTCTTCTTGTATTATTTGACATGATATATTTTTATATGTTATTTTTCGAAAATTAAAGTATATATACATAATTAAGTTTATTGGTTAAAAATCTTTTTTTTACAACATTTTTTACCAATAAAAAATTTTTATAAATATTAATTTTTTATTCTTTCCAAAAATTAATCATCAAGGTATTTAAATCGACTTATTTTATAGATTTCTTGAGCTAATTTTTTCCCAATATTCTCAATTTTCATTAGATCTCCAATATCTGCATTGAAAATATTCTGTATTGTTCTTATTTCTTTTAATAGGTTTTTAGCTCTCAAAATATTAATCCCTGGAATACTAGAGACAATATATTCTAATAAATAAGCCATATCAGATGGAGCTTTTTCAAATCTCAATTTAATGTTACCTTTTGATGTTGATTGTTCCTTTTTTACCAAATGATACAAGAAGGTTGTAGTCTCATTGACATCTTTGGTTTTATAAATTGTAACACCTATTTTAAGAATAATAGATGAAATTGCTCCAAATATTGCATTTTCATTTATTGTGGTGTTCTCTAAAGGATCTCCTTCTAAGATAAGAATTGCGTTTTTGAAATTTTTCTTTAATTTGAAAAGCTCTTTAAATAATCTGCCATCTTTTATAGAATCTGTAAAATCTTGAGCACTTTTTCTTTCTATTCCTGTATATTCAGAAATAATGTAATCTGCTATTTCAAGTTGTTCTAGCTTTATATTTAAATTCATAAGAGATAGATTTCTAACAACAGGAGATGCTGTTTCTCTAGTATCACAAATAATTGTATATAATTCTTTATTTTCAGTATTTTCAGAAATAAAATCTGTCTTTTTATCATTTATATTTCTGTTTTTAGGAATCTTTTCTTTTTTTTTTTCTGATAAAAAACTTAAGATGTCTATTTGCTCCTTTTTGTGATCTTTATTATTATCCAGTTCTTTAATTTTTTTTAAATTGTTATACATATTTTTCTCTTTTTTTTTTTCTGCCCAATAATATCCTTCATCTCGAGTATTTTTAGCCATTAAAATATAGACTTTTCCTTCTTTCTTTCTTCCTGTCCGTCCTCTTCTTTGTATTGAACGAATAGCACTAGGAACAACATCGTAAAAAATAACCAAATCACATTCAGCTATATCTAAACCTTCTTCGGCTACACTTGTTCCTATGAGTGTGTTATAAAAACCGTCTTTGAATTCTTTTAAAATATTTATTTGTTGCTTTTGCGTTAATCCTTTATCAGTTCCTTTATTTGCTTGACCAATAAATTTATGAGCTTTAATTATAGGATCGTCTTTAAAAATTTTGATAATATTGTTTACAGAATCTCTATAATGACAGAAAACTAAGATTCGAGATTCTGGAATCAGTTTTATTTGTTTATGAATAAGGGTTTTTAATTTATCAATTTTAGGGTGAATTATACCTTCTAATTGAATTTTATTTGTTAGCATTATTGCATTTTGCATGTCTCTATCTAAAAATAATTCTTTAAGAGACTTATTAGCTATATTTTTTTTCAGTTTTTCATTATTTTTTTCAAAATAATCTTTTAAAGCATTTATTCCTTGAGTCTCCAATAATTCAATCATATGTGATAATCTTATAGCATTAGCCTGTATTTTTTTTGCTTTAAATAATTGAAATCTTTTTCCCTCATCATAAGTAGCATTAATTTGACGGTTAATTAGATTATTCAGATCCAATAAGTCTTTACGAGTTATTTTATTTATATCCAAAGAATTTATTAAATCAATATTTTTGAGGAATTTATAGAAAAATCTTAACTTATCTATTAAAATCTTCAATATTTCCAAGAATTCTTCTGGAAGATCAACTTTAATCCATTCTTGTTCAACATTATGAATATATGGCTTAACATCTGCATCCTTTTCTGTTCGAATTTCAATATTTTCAATAAATAGGTTTTCTTTTATTTCATTAATTTTTTCCTCAGTTGTTCCTGGACTTGCTGTAATACCAAGGATCTGAGAATTTTTTGATATATCTATATATTTTTTTGCAATGAAACAATAAGCATAATCTCCTACTGCTCGATGGCATTCATCAAATATAATTAAAGAAACATCTTTCAGAGAATAATTATTCGAAATTATATCATTTTGGAGTACTTGGGGTGTCATAAAAGATATTTTAATATCTTTCCAGATATCTCTTCGTTCTTCTGGAGAAATTGATCCTGTAATTGATTTTAAAGAATTTAAGTCAAGAGTGGTCAATTTCTGAAATGATTCATAATGTTGATTTACAAGAGGTTTAGTAGGAGCGAGAAAAATAACTTTGGAATTCGGAAACTCTGCTAATCTATGAACTGCGAGCATAAGTGCTATTATCGTTTTACCTAAACCTGTTGGAATTATTACTAAAGAGTTATGATTTAAACAATTAATAAAAATATTTTCTTGATATAATCTTCTTATTACCAGATCTTTTTGTATTAATGGATGTGAAATATATGGAAATTTATTTAAAGTCATATTATTCAAGATGAGAAATTATTATTAAATGGAACATAGTTATTATAAAGGATTAAAAATCTTATAAAATATTAGAGTCCTATGGAACACTTAAATCAAATTAATATCTTTTTAATAAATTATTTTTATGATTCCAAAAAAAATTATTTTTCTATCGAGGAAACCTTAAGGTAAAAGTTTATTTCAAATAGACGATTCTAAATTAATAATATTAAGCGCGGATAGTTTAGCCCGGTTATAACGACTTATTACTTTGGAGAACCATAGTAAAACGTTAAACGCTCACACCGTGTAAATAATTATTCTTTATTAATTATCACGACGGTCGAGGGTTCAATTTAGAAATTCATCTCGAATTTCATTGGAAATCCCTCTCCGCGCATTATATATAATAAAATAACAATATCAGATGAACTGAACTTTAACTAATATTATCATTATTTTTAATCATAAAAATTAAATGAAATGTTGTATTTCATAATATAACTACTCTTTTTAGGTATTGTTAAAAGTGTCAAGTTTCTTAGAATCTCGAGAATTAAGAAAAAAATATAAAGAAGTAAGAGAATATGTAAAGATTGGTCCTATCTTCTTAACACGTTATGAAAAAGCTAGAATTGTTGGTGCAAGAGCACTTCAAATTAGTTTTGGTGCACCAATTCTTGTTGAAAAACCAAATAATATGATTGATCCAATCAGAATCGCTCAATTAGAACTTAAGTCAGGAATACTCCCTTTAACAATTAGAAGAGAAATGCCAAGTGAAGAATTTCAAGATGTTCCAATCAATAAATTAATACTAAAAAAGGATTAATTGGATTTACTTTTTAATTCATTATTTTTAATATATTCATTATTAATACTTATGAACTTCTCAATATTATTTCATTCTAAAGATCGTGTGTAAGCTTATATAATTATTAGAACTTTGAAAATTTACGATAATCAATAATTAAATTAAATATTTCAAATGACTACTTAATTGAAAAATTATAAAAATAAAGATATGCAATTACTTTGTTTCTCATATCTTTCTATTGAATTCTATATTTTCCTCTTTCAGTAAGATAATAGACCCTATTCTCACCAACAATTTCAGATGTAATATAACCCTTGGAAATTAAGTTTCCTAATATCTCTTCTAATTCTGCTTTTTTATATGGTTCATTTCCCATTGGAATTCTACTTTGGTTTGCGATAATTGCAATTCTATTTAGGAACATTCGTTTATTTTGTATTGATTCTATTATTGTCATTTCATCATTACTAAGTTTCTGAAAACTATCATGAGTTATAATTTGATCTTTCAATGTTTTAGCTAAGTTTAGCGTTTCAGGACTTGCTTCTTGTTTTTGAGTTTCAACATGAGTTAATTCAACCATATCTTTAGCTACTTTTTGTTCTTTCTTTTTAGCGGCTTCTTCAAAATGAGATAATAACTCATTCTTTTTTTCTTCATCATTCATAGTAATACAATAAACAAATTAATTATAAAAATTTATTATTCAATAATGAAAGAATATTTCAAATTGAGAAATGGAGACGAAATTTTAATACGACATGTCAAAAGAGCAGATATTAATGGAATTTGGAGAAACTTTAATGAAGTAGTAGAAGAAGGTATATTTCTTCCTGTTCTTTTTACAATTGATTCGCAATTTGAAAAACAATCTTGGTTTGATAATATTAAAAAATCAAATGAATTATGTATTGTAGCTGAAAACCTTAACTTACAGCCCCCATCCAACAATATTATTGGACAATGTGAAATAACCAATATAGAATGGGATGCTGCAATGCATGTTGGAAATCTAGGGATAATTGTAAATAAAAATTATAGAAATATGGGTATTGGAAAAAAATTAATCTTATCTGCAATTGAAGAATCTAAAAAAATAAATAAAAAGAAATTACTTTTAAGCTGTTTTTCAAACAATAGGCGAGCTTTAAATTTATATGAAAATTTGGGATTTAAAAAAGTTGGAATCAGAAAAAGACAATTTTTAATTGATTCTACCTATTATGATGAAGTACTTATGGAATTATTTATTAATGAAGATTTTGATGATGTGAAAAAACTAGACCCTCTAATCTAAAATTAGTTAATTATAATATTGCAATAAAATTTTGATTTAAGTGTAAATATAATCCTTTACACTATGTTCTTTATCAATAATTTCTGCTAATGCATCATTAAAATCTTTTTGATCTATAGAAGATTTCAGTTGTCTTAATGCTTTTATACCTGCCTCAGTAACTAAAGCTTTGATATGAGCTCCACTAAATCCATCAGTTTTTTTTGCGATTTCTTCAAAGTTTACATTTTTTAAATTCATTTTTCTGGAATGAATTTTTAAAATCATTAATCTTGCTTCTTCATTTGGTAAATTAAATTTAATAACACGATCAAATCGACCAGGACGTAATATTGCAGGATCTAAGACATCTACTCGATTTGTAGCAGCTAGAAACATAATATTTTCCGTATTCGCAAAACCATCTAACTCTGATAATAATTGCATAAAAGTTCTCTGAACTTCTCTATCTCCTTTATATACTTCACTTGTACGCTTAATAGCAATTGCATCTATTTCATCAATAAAAATAATTGCTGGAGTGTTTTCTTTTGCTAAACTAAAGACTTCTCTTACCATACGAGAACCTTCTCCAATGAATTTTTGAACTAAATCCGAACCAACTAAATGAATAAACCTTGCTTTGGTTGAATTAGCAATAGCTTTCGCTAATAATGTTTTTCCGGTCCCGGGAGGGCCTGATAATAAGGCTCCAGAGGGAGGGTCGATACCAATTTGTTCAAATAATTCTGGATGTAATAATGGTAATTCTATAATTTCTCTTATTGCTTGTATTTGCGCATCTAATCCTCCAATATCTTGAAATGTAGCATCTGGAATTTCTACTAACTCCATTCCTGCTACATGCCCTCTAATTTTCCTTGATAATATCTCTAAAATTTGATAACTTTGTGGGTGAAGTGAAACTTGATCTCCTGCTTGAGGGTCGATTATTTCATTTGGAGGCAATATTATACGATTTCCAGGTGCATGAGATATGATGACTCTCTTGTCCTCTAAAACACGTTCAACAGAACCAATAATTAACGGTCTTTTTTTTAAATTGGTTAGTAGATCTTTAAAACTTGAAACTTGGTTTTTTAACTGTTCATTCTCTTTTTCTAAATAACTAAGTCTTTTCTGATACTTTTTAATATCTATTTCTGTCATCATTTACAATATGTATAAATTAAAAGTCCCAAAAATAATTATTTATTTTATCTCTATTTTTATTTACTTTAAATATAATTAAATTTGTAATTATTTAGTTACATTTTCCAAAATAGAATTAAATCTTTTGACATTATGAATTTAAGGTATTTATGGGAAATTGCTAAAAGATAATTCTTAAATATCTTAAAATGATTATCTTCTCTCATGTATTTATAAAGGTTTAAGTTTTGTATTAAAAAAATTTATAAAGATCGAATATTATTATACATTTAATTTTAATTTATAACGATTTCAAAAATGAGTTATAAAGATAAAAATATATAAATGATATAAATTATATTATAAGGAGTAATACCAATTATTCCTAATTAAAACATAAATTAAAAAAAATCTTAAAAAACAAGGCTGAAAAAAAATGGCAGAAGAAGAAAGTTTTTTAAACGCAAAGGCCTTAGTTGTTGATAATGGTACCGGTATTTCTAAGAATGGATTTGCAGGTGAAGATCAACCTAGATCTGTATTTCCTACTCTAATTGGGTATCCTAAATATGAATCCATCATGACTGATGTTGAACACTATACCCGTGAGTATTATATTGGGGAAGAAGCTATGCAACTAAAAGGTGTTCTCAAATTAATGTTCCCAGTCGAACATGGTATTATTGAGGATTGGACCGCTATGGAAAAGATATGGCATTATACCTTCTATACAGATCTAAGAATTGATCCTTCTGAACATCCTGTACTCTTAACTGAAGCACCATTAAATCCAAGACCAAACAGAGAGAAAATGGCAGAAATAATGTTTGAAACATTTAATACTCCTGCTCTCTATGTAGCAATGCAAGCAGTATTATCTTTGTATGCTTCTGGTCGTACAACTGGGTGTGTTATTGATATTGGTGATGGTGTATCACACGTTGTCCCTATATTTGAAGGATTTGCTTTAAGTCATGCAATTCAAAGAATAGATTTAGCTGGAAGAGATATTACAACCTATCTACAAAGATTACTTAGACAAAAAGGTTATTCTTTCACCACATCCGCAGAAAAGGAAATTGTACGTGATATTAAAGAGAAATTATGTTATGTAGCTATTGATCCTGAGAAGGAAATGATGCTTTCCAAGAAAGTCGCAGGAATGGAAAAGAGCTATATGTTACCTGATGGAGAAACTATTAATGTTGGTGTTGAAAGATTCTTAGCACCAGAATGCTTCTTTAATCCATCTGTTATTGGAAAAGAATTAGAGCCTTTGGATGATGTAATTGTAAATGCTATATCCGAATGTGATGTTGATCTCAGACGTGATTTATACAGCAACATAGTCTTATCTGGTGGATCTACAATGTTCCCAGGTATAAAAGAACGATTAACTAAGGAAATTAAAGAGCAAATTCCTGAATCAGTCGATGTTAAAATTATTGCTCCACCAGAAAGAATGTATTCTGTCTGGATTGGTGGATCAATTCTAAGTTCTCTTAAAACATTCCATAGAATGTGGGTAACTAGACGCGAATACAAAGAGATGGGGCCTCAAGTAATTCATAGATGCTTCTAATTTCGCTTTATGCGAAAAATCAAAATTTTTGAATTTTTTTATTTTCACTTTTTTTTATTATTTTTAAAAATTTGTAACATTTCTTATGATTATTAGATAAATTCTCGATATATCTATCAATTTCAAATAATTTTGATTATTTATCAATTACAGCAAAAAAAAACACCCTCCTTTACAGTACCGAGTATTTTTTTTTAAATTTTTTTTTTTTAACTTTTAAATCTTCCCATAAATTCGTAATTTCATGATACAACAAAGAAAATGGTCAAAAAAAAGGAGAGTTTCAGAAATCCTTGCGAGAAAGAATTCCAAATATGATACCCTTCGTAAAAGATTTTTATCTCTTAATCTT
>CAZBEU010000090.1:0-2784 GCA_964491005.1 uncultured archaeon
ATTTATAATTTTTGATTGATTTTGCATTTTTTTTTATATTATTATTTTATGTAATATTTTTAAAGGAATTTAAATGATTACTTAAACAAAAATAGAAATTATTTATAAAATAATATAAATTTGTTTTAAATTATTTATAATTTTAGAGATACTCCTTCTAAAATTTCTACATTTATATTAGGGTTTTTTTTATTCAGTAGGATTTTAAAGTCATTCAGATCTTTTCCCCAATTATGCATTGGTATAACTATGTCAGGATTGATATCTATTGCCGCTTCACATGCTTCTTCAAAATTCATAGTATATGTACCACCACAAGGAAGAAATGCAACAGTAATACCTCTTGATTTAAGTTCCTTCATTTCAGGTATTTTTTCTGTATCTCCAGCGTGATAAAGTTTTTTTCCTTCAGTTTCAACTATAATTCCAGCAAATTGTCTACTTTTAGGATGAGTACCCTTTCTAATTGTATAAGCAGGAAATAATTCGATTTTTATATCCTCTTTTTGATAATTTTCTCCTATTTTTAAAGGAATTCCATTAAAACTTTTTAAATCTGAAGAAATGGAATCTGGTCCTATTACCTTAGTACTATCTTGATATACATTATTAATAGCCCCCCTATCTAAATGATCATAATGATTATGGCTTGAAACTATAAAATCTGCTTTTTCTTCATTTTCAGGTATTTGGTATGGATCCAAATATAGTATTTTTCCACTTTTTGTTTTAATTTTAAAACACGCATGTGAAATCCATTTTATTTCCATGTTTAATATCACTCTTTTTTTTTATAATTTTTCTCTGTATTGAATATATATAAATAACCATTAAAGTTTTTTATCGATAATTTTTATGTTTAATATTATTTATAAATAAATACTATAAACTAAAAAATTTTAAAAGTAGTAAGATAATCTATTAAATAATTTGAAGCTAATTTATTCCTTATGAATAACAGTCTTTTTATCGATAGTTTCCTCATAATTAAACTTCCATTCAGGACTTTCAAGTGCTATTTTTTTAGAAATCCCAAATTTATCTGGATTTTTTAAATCTATTTCTTTTAATCTTTCTAAAAACATTTTATTTTTGAAGACAGGGATTTCATTCAGAAATGTGATTTTTTCAATTGGATTTAGATTATTTAATTTTGGAAATCTATCGCTATTATTTAATATTTTTTCTTTTAAATGTAGATTTTTATCAATATTATCTTTAAACAATTGATTTTTTAAGAATAATGGTTTTTTTCCAATTAAATTTTCTCTTAATAATGATTCTGGATTTGTATGATTTGATATTCTGCAGATAGGACAATTAATTTCATCGAGATTATGATTACACGTCATAATTATATAATTTTAAAGAGAATTAAATATTAACTAGAAAAATTAATTGTATCTTAAAATATTTGTTGTTATTGCTTATTGATATTATATATAGAAAAAAACAAAGGCTCTCACATCTTTATTTAAATAATTTTAAAAAAATTCAATTACTAACTATTTATAATAAATAAGATATATTCAAAAATGACAAAAGCACTAATACTCAGTGGAGGTTGGGGTACACGCCTTAGGCCTCTTACGTGTACAATTCCAAAAACATTAGTTCCAGTTGGAAATAAACCAGTTATAGAAAGATTAATGCTTCTTTTAAAAGAAGCTGGAGTAAAAGAGATTGTTCTTGCAGTTAGCGTTATGTCTGAGTATTTAAATAATTATTTTGGAAATGGAGAAAAATTAGGATTAATTCTTCATTATACTAATGAAAAATCTCCTATGGGAACCGCTGGAGCACTTAAATTAGCAGAGAAGTTTCTAAAAGATGATAATTTTTTCATGATAAATGGAGATATTATAATAAACTTTGATTTTAAAAAAATGTTAGAATCTCACAAACGTGATGAAGAGATTGGACTAATTGCAAGCCGGATTGTAGAAGATCCTTCGAGATATGGCGTTCTAATCTCAGATAAAAATAAAAAAATTGAAAAATTCTTAGAAAAAGAAAATTTTAATCCCTCTATTTATGGAAAATTAGAAATGCCTATTAATGCGGGAATATATATTCTTGAACCAAGAATTTTTCAGTATATTCAAGCTAATAAAAAACTTTCCCTTGAGAGAGACATTTTTCCATTACTTGCCTTAGAAGGAAAATTATCTCATTATCCAATAAAGGGTATTTGGAAGGATATTGGATTACCTTTTCAATTATTAGAAGGAAATATTTTATACATGAATGACGTAATAAAAAAACAAAACTCAGAAGAGAAAAATATAATTGATAACACTGTTCAATTAGATCCTAGTGTTAAAATAAAGTCTTCGGTAATGATTGGAAAGAATGTAAAATTGGGGAAAGATAATATTATCGGACCAAATGTAATAATAGGAGAAAATGTTGAAATAGGGAATAAATGCATAATAAAGGATTCTTTAATTTATAATAATGTTTTAATATCAGATAATACTCAAATATCTAAAGCTATTATCGCTGACCATAGTATAATACATCATAATGCCACTTTACAAGGTAATAAAGAAAATATTGTAATTATTTCTTCATATGTTCAAATTAATAAAAATATAAAATTAATTTCTCCACCAAATCGTGCCATATCTGTGTGTCATAATGAAATTGTAAAAACAGATAGAATCTGATTATAAATAATTTAATTAATTTTATTGCTAGTGAACTACTACAACCTGAAGGTTGTAGCTTCCTACGAGTGCACAATCGCTTCTACTACGGATTGGCCTGTATATCGTAGAAAAC
>CAZBEU010000091.1:0-2096 GCA_964491005.1 uncultured archaeon
ATTAAAATATATAAATTTTAATGTTTCTATGAAGAAATATAAATGTTTGATATGAAATTCTTCATTAAGGAAGGAGATTTCTTTAAGATTCTTAATTAATATAAATATATTTAAGATCTACTTTTTTAAAAACGCTTTTTCTATTATAAAACATGTATTATTAGGCATAACTAGATGCAATTATTTATAAAAAATATAATGACTGATTTTAGAACTATAGATGGGAATCCTTATAATAATTCTTGAACTAAATCTTTAAACTATAAGCTAAAGTTTAAAAAATAGCTCATGATATAAAGAAGATTATGGATGTATATGATTTAATTGTTATAGGAAGCGGTGCTGGACTGAGTATCATTGATGCAGGATTAAGGAGAGGTCTTAAATGTGCACTTATTGAAAATACTAAAATAGGTGCTACATGTTTAACAAGGGGTTGTATTCCATCTAAAGTATTAGTTTATCCTGCAGATATAATTAGGGAAGCAAATCATGTGAAGACGATAGGAGTTAATCTGCAATTTAAGGGTATAGATTGGGATCTTATTTCAAAGAGAGTTTGGTCTCAAATTAATGAGGAGAAAGAAATGCAAAAGGGTTTATTGGAAATTAAAAATCTTGATCTTTTTATGGGAAATGCAGAATTTATGGAAAATTATGAATTAAAAGTGATATTAAATAAAGATAATAAGGTCATTAGTCCGCTAAAGGGAAATAAAATAGTTATAGCATCTGGAGGTAGGGCATTAATACCTCCAATAAAAGGTCTTAAAGATGTAGGTTATATAACAAGTGAAAGCTTTTTTGGAGAAAAATATCCTAAAAAACCATGGAAAAGCTTAATTCTTATTGGAGGAGGAATTATTGCAGCAGAATTTGCTCATATATTCTCTGCTTTTGGAACAGAAGTTACAATAGTTGAAATGCTACCAAGACTTGTCTCTACAGAAGAACCAGAGATAAGTAGTATTGTAGAACACATTTTTAAGAAAAATATGAATGTTTATCTAAATCAAAAAGCTATCGAAGTCAAACCTAACAACGATAACAAAAAAGTAATATTAGAGGATATAAATACAAAAGAAAGAACAGAAATTGAAGCAGAAGAGATATTTATTGCAACTGGACGTCGCTCAAACACAGATATATTAAAGATTGAAAATACAAACATAGAATTAGATAAAAAGGGATGGATTATAACAAATGAATTTCTTGAAACTACTGTTAATAATATTTGGTGTATCGGAGATGCTAATGGATTATATCCATTTAGACATAAAGCAAATTTAGAAGCAAGAATATGTATAAATAATATGTTCGGGGAACAAAAACAAATAATGGATTATACTTCAGTTCCATGGGCTGTTTTTACATATCCTCAGATAGCCCATGTTGGCATTACTGAGGCAGAAGCAATTGAAAAGGGTTATAAAATTTATATAGCAAAGAATAGGTATTCATCTGTTGCTAAAGGTTTTGCTATGGGATATAATGAAGGAGATGAAAATGATGGTTTTGTGAAACTAATTGTGGATCAATCCTATCGTATATTAGGAGTACATATAGTTGGACCAGAAGCAGCAATTTTAGTACAACCCTTTGTATATTTAATGAATTCTGGTTTTACTTGCTCTTCTATTGAGAATAATATCGAAGAAGGGAAGATATTACCAAAAACAGCTTATACCTGTCCTGAAGGAGGATCATTTCTTCCAATTTATAATTCCATGATTATACATCCTTCATTAAATGAAGTAACAGGATGGGTTATTGGAAATTTAACTCCTGTAAATATAGAAATAAAACATCATCATCATTAATAACCTTCAAATTATTTATAAAAAATTGGTAGTTTCTATAACATTCCAAAATTTATGCCAATCATCAACCTTTCCCGTAGAGGAAAGACCAACCCTAAGGTTATCAGACTGTGCGCTCGGACTCGATATCGAGTTCAAGACATACTTCATTTGTAATGTTTTTCCAATTACTTCGGAAGTCTTGAAGGACGTTATCCCACTTTGCTTGAAAAAATCATGAAGTTTAGCCCAATTACGGTAGGGACTGCTTGGTTTCAAACGGGGCTTTATCATGTC
>CAZBEU010000092.1:0-2157 GCA_964491005.1 uncultured archaeon
ATATTTTTCAACGTTTATTTTTTCTTTATCTAAGCTATCTTTAATTTGACTTATCTCTTTTGAAAAATCGAATTTGGAAAAATCAATTTGTTCTGGTGTTTTTATTTTTGTACCTAAATTTTTAAGGAATAATCTGATACTTGGCATAAACTTAGCTAAATTAACATCTAAGCCTAATTTAGATATTAAAATAAAATCCTCAGAAAATGTGAATAAATAATTGTTTTCCTTAGCTTCCAGGGCAAAAGATGTAATTTGATCAAGATTAAGGACACTAGCAATACCTTGACTATTTGCAATTAATTCTAAAACATTTTGAGGGATGATTTTGTTTTTTGGGAGCTCTTTTATCGCTGATCCAAGAATTACACCATATTTATTTGAAATCGCACACTCAGCATTTAATTCTTTTTGCAAATGAGAAATAACTTCATCATAGTTTAAATCAATCATAAATTAAAAATAATAAGTTTATAATTACTTAATAATACAATATTTATTTATATTTTATTTTATAGGATCACCTAAAAAGAGATTTTTAACAGATACTTATTATGGAAACTTTTAAACATCATTTTAAAGAAAAAGAATCAGATGTAACAATTATTTCAGAATCAAATTCTGCAATACAAAGAGCAAAAGAATCATTTTTCTATCAGAGAAATATATTGGAAAAATTTGTTTATAAAAATAAGGAATTTTTAATCTCCTTTTCTCCCATTAAGGTCGATAGTAATGATCAAATAATTAAAATCATGATGGAAGCAAGTTATTTATGTGATGTTGGTCCAATGGCTTCAGTTGCAGGAGCATTTGCAGATATTATGGTCGAAGTAATGCAACAAGAGGGATTAACAGATTACAACCCTGCTAAAATTGCACTTGTAGAAAATGGTGGAGAAATTGCAATTAATTCTATTCAACCTATGAGAGTTGGATTATATACAGGGTTTAATGATTTAAATCTAAATATAGGATTTTTAATAGAAAAGAAAGATTGTCCTATAGGAATTGGCACAAGTTCAGCTACTATTGGACATGCTTTTAGTTTTGGAGATGCTGATGCTGTAACGATCTTTGCTGAGAATGCAACACTGGCTGATGCTGCCGCTACTAGAGTTGCAAATGTTGTAATAGGAGAGGATATAGAAAAATCAATTAATAAGGGTTTGGAAGTTGCTCAAGATATTATTGGAGTAAAAGGAGTTATTATTAATCGAGAAAATAAGGTCGGTAAAGCAGGAATAATACCAAAATTAATAAAAATTGAAGGGGATACAAATTCTCTAATAAAAAAAAAACAGAATTAACAAAGGGATATCATGAATGATAAAAAAGACATATCCTTTTAGGAATATAATTAAATAAGCAAAAAGAATCAAATAATCCTCATATAATTCTTTTTTTCAAATATTCATGTTCCTATTAATATGATTTTAATATCGATCATAATGAGAGGGTTTTTTACGAAATACTAGCCAATTCATAATAGAAGATGTTATTCATTCGTAGGAAGCTGCAATTTTTAAGTTATATTTAATTTACATTATAATTTGTACGAGAAAATTATACTCTTCTTTTTTTAAAAAAATAATATGCTGTACAAAGCAAAATTGATTTAATCAATTTAATTAAGCGTACGCGAGATACACCATGCATTCTTGGATTAACTGTTATTGGAATTTCATATATTCTAAGATTTTCTTGACTAGATCTAAATAATATTTCTGTAGTAAAACCCATTCCAGTATCTTTTGTAGCTTTTATGCATTCGATACTTTTTTTATTAAATGCTCTAAATCCACTTTGATTATTATTTATTTTATTGCCAAAGAAAATCCATAAGATATAACTTATTACCATCTCACCCGTTCTAACATATAAAGGAACCTTATAGTTGCTTCTTCCTAAATATCTTGATCCTATTATAATATCTGCTTTATTGAATTTTATTGGTCTAATTATTCTTGAAATTTCTTCTGGATTATGCTGACCATCAGAATCAAGTGTAACTATAATATCTCCTCTTGAGTATCTAAACCCTGTTAATATAGCTTTTCCGTATCCTTGGTTTTTTGTGTGTTTTATAATTCTTATTCGGTTGTCTTTAATCTCTTGAACCTGTTTTATACTATTATCTGTTGATCCATCATCAAT
>CAZBEU010000093.1:0-4487 GCA_964491005.1 uncultured archaeon
AATCCTTAATTGTTGTAAAAAAAGATTTGAAGGTAGCATCGACTTGCTTTAAGACTTGTTGAGGAGGATGAGAACCACAAGTTATGTGTAACTCTTGATACGCATCATGCGATTTTAACATGTTCCATAATTCATTATATCAAATCCAATGATGATCCTTGAAGAATCTCTGCTTAATCGTGTAGGTTGCAACATTATACAAGTTTTTTGAGAGAAAAGTGATCTTTTCCAAGAGGTCTGAGGATTTAAATTGAACTTGTCCAACAAGGTGCATTAATTATCTTTATATTTTTTTTTTGTTTTTAAATGATGAGAGGTTAACAATTTACAAAAGCAAAATTCATCACCCCCCCCGAAAGGAGGGTGTTTTTTTTTGCTGTAATTGATAAAAAAAAGAGATTAAATTCTTTATTTTCATTAATTTATCTTATACTTCATGAAGGGTTCATGAATAAAAATCGTGAAATACATAAGATTCAAAAAATAAATAAGAAAAATATCTTTTAATTTATATATTCAACTTATTTTAGATAAAATCTCATTTAAAAATTGACGTTCTGAAATGGAAAATGTTTTAAATATTGTATTTAGTGTGTTATAAATATATTCAAAATATTTTCGTGATAATTTTCGTCCTTCTTTTGTAAGTCGTAATTTAACTTTTCTATGGTCTAATTTAGAAAGCACTCTTTTTATTAATCCTAATCCCACTAAATATTCTACTCTTCGAGATGCTGTACTATTTGGTAGTCCAATAGTATTAACAATATCTTTCATTATACAATCTTTTTTAGAACTGAGTAAATGAATTATAAAAATATCAGAACTGATTTTATATCTTTTTTCATTAAAAGATGGATCGTTAGATATATAGGTAATTTCATCAATATCTTTAAATATTTTAGTAATTATATTTGAAAAATTACTACATATTTCTATATCAATTGGATGATTTGTGATTTTATTCATTTTAAGACAAAATTATTATAACTTGATCAATATTTATTTCCATTTCGGAAATTTTAAATATTTTATCTTTTTTTATTAATATAGATATTTCCATTTTGGAAATAAATATTATAAAAATGATAAAATATGGATAATAAAAAGTTAAAAATTTTATATATGAAAGTAATGTACCTCTATGGTGCAATTGCTGACCTTTTGATAGTATTAGCATATATTTTATATGCAATCACAGACTTTAGAATCTATCTAGATTTAATAGGATATCCCCTTCCAACACTCGAAATAAAGGTTATTTTAACATTTGCTATTGGTACAATGATAGGATGGACAGTAATGCTTTTCTGGGGAGCCATGAAACCATTAAAATATAAATTTACTTTATTATTAATAGCTGGAGTAATGTATTTTAGTATTTTTTCAGATTTTATTCTTCTTTTACAATTTAATTCCGTTTTTCCAATAAATGCTGCCCTAAATCAAATTCCAATAAGAGCAATTATGGGAAGTGCATTTTTGTTAGCATATATTATTGGATATCATTTAGAAAAAAAAGTACTAATAACAAATCGTAAAAATCTTCAAAAAAATAGAATAATTTTTAGGAATATAAAACGCATTACTTTTCTTCAAATTATATTTTGGATATCTATATTTTTTTGTGCGATTATAACTTGTTTAACTTATCTATATATTATGAAAATTGATATAGGATTATCTTCATTAGGATTTCCGTCTTATTCTGAAGAAAATGCAATTATACTTTATAGTTCACTCGGGCTTATGCAATTCTGGATGTTATTATTACTTTGGGCAAGTTTTCGACCGATTAAAAGAAAATCAATTCTTTTAATCACAACAATAGGATTACTAATACCATGTGTAATATATAGTACAACTCTATATATCATATATCAATTATCACCGTTTATAGTCTTCTACATTATTATAATTTCTTTAATAATCATTCAAATATATGGATATAAGTCAAATAAATAGAAATTATAAATTTTTTTTTTCTTTAATTCATATTATTTTTTTTTACTTTATTTATGTTTTATGTTCTTTAAAATATATTAGTTTAATATATATAATTCTGCGTGAAAGAGTTGTTTCATATCCAAATTCCATTAAAATAACCATATTTTCCATTAAAAATCTTTTTTTGTACAATAAACACTTTAAAAAATAATTATAAAAATAGGATTTAAGAATTGAGGGAATTGATTTACTTTTAATCAATCATATTCTTATAAATTAATATAATAGATGGAAAATTATTAAAGTTAGATTAATTATTTTAATATTGATTAAATATGACAACTAATCTTAAAGAGGAGATTATTACTCTAATAAAAAATTTACCTGAAGATGCTACAATTGATGATATTATGTACCATCTTTATGTAAAAAAAAAAATACTTGCTGGTATTGAACAACTTGATCAGGGTAAAGGTATCCCACATGAGAAAGTTATGGAAAATACTAAAAAGAGATTGGAACAATGGTTAAAATAGAGTGGTCTCCAGTCGCTCAGAATGACTTGAATGAGATTATTGATTATATTGCTCAAGATTCTCTTGAATATGCCCTTAATTTTTATGATCAGGTTCGCGAGAAGGTTCAAAATTTAATTCAATTTCTAAAAATAGGAAGAATGATTCCTGAACTTGATGATCCAGATATTCGAGAAATAATCCTAAGAAATTATCGCATTATTTACAGAATTTATAAAGATAATATTGAAATAATCCGTATAATTCATGGATCCAGAATATTAGACTTTTAAATCTTTCGATAATTCTCTATAAATTCAGAGATATTATTAATTATTTCTTTTAAAAATCTCCTGAATGATACGCAATATTATTAGAATATTATGTTCTTTATATTATTTATTTCATTTTCTAATGAAATACTATAGATCGCTTATTAGAGAGAATTTAGTGATACCCTCATTTCATGATGAATTAATTTATAAGGTTAATATTAAGTAATAGGGTTGTTTCATATCCAAATTCCATTAAAATTATTATATTTTCCATTAAAAACTTATTTTTATAAAAAAAAAATTTTATCTTTGAGATAGTTCTCAGAAAAATGTAATTAAAGAAATACTTTTTTTAGAGAGATATAGGTTCAATTCCCGTCAACTCGAACCACCTATATTTTCGTTGTATGAGCTTTAGTAAGCCCAAATTCTAAGTTTTCAAAAAAAAAGTATTCGAACCCCCTCATTTTTCAAGCGCTCTTTGAACTATATTTTATAAATTTATAAATATCATATGAATATGTATATTAATATGGAAGAAAAAGAAATAGAGAACTATAAAAAAACACTTGAATTAGATTCTAAGAATATTGATGCATGGTATAATTTAGGGGTAGTATATGTGAGAAAAGGATTGTTTGATAATGCAATAGAGTGTTTTAAAAAAACACTTGAATTAGATTCTAAGGATATTGATGCATGGTATAATTTAGGTTTAACTTATGGAGATAAAGGATTGTTTGATAATGCAATAGAGTGTTATAAAAAGGCACTTGAAATAAATCCTAAAGATTATATGGTATGGACTAATTTAGGGAATGCTTATAAATCCAATGGTTTGGATGAAAAGGCAATAGAGTGTTATAAAAAGGCACTTGAAATAGATTCTAAAGATGTTTTGACATGGTATAATTTAGGTTTCACTTATGGAGATAAAGGTTTGGATGAAAAAGCAATAGAGTGTTATAAAAAGGCACTTGAAATAAATCCTAATTATCCAAAAATATGGTCAAATTTGGGGAATGTTTATAGAGATAAAGGTTTGTATGATAAAGCATTAGAGTGTTTTAAAAAGGCACTTGAAATAGATTCCAATTTTCCAGAAATATGGTATAATTTAGGTTTAATTTATGGAGATAAAGGATTGTTTGATAATGCAATAGAGAGTTATAGAAAAGCATTAGAATTAGATCCAAATGATTCAGAATCATTATCAAATTTGGGAAATGTTTATAAAGATAAAGGTTTGGATGAAAAAGCAATAGAGTGTTTTAAAAAGGCACTTAAAATAGATCCTAAAGATGCTTTAGCATGGTATAATCTAGGATTTACTTATGAGGATAAAGGTTTTGTTGATGAAGCAATAGAAAGTTATAAAAAAGCAATTGAATTGGATCCTATAAAAATTAATGCATGGTATAATTTAGGTTTAGCTTATGGGAAAAAAGGAATGCTCGATAAAGCAATAGAAAGTTATCAAAAAGTAGTTAAATTAGATCCTAAAGATGCTATGGCATGGTTTAATTATGCTTGTATAGAATCTCGAAGAAATAATATTGAACATGCATTAGAATTTCTTGAGAAAGCTATTAAAATAGATAGTCAATTTAGGGATATAGCAATGAGTAATGAAGATTTTGATAACATTCGTCATCTGAAGGAATTTAAGAATATAACAAATGAAAAAAAAATGTAAAATATATATGTGCTGTAAATTCATGATTAGAAAAAATAATATTTTCTTCTAATG
>CAZBEU010000094.1:0-4402 GCA_964491005.1 uncultured archaeon
ATCAGGATAGTCATTTGGTATAAAGATTGGATCATATCCAAATCCATTAGTACCTCTAATTCTTGGAGAAACACTTCCCTCAACAATCCCTTTAAATAAAAATTCTTTTTCTAATGGTTTATAATAAAGAGCAATAATAGAAGAAAAATGAGCTTTTGTAATTTCAAAATTGTCTATTAACTTTAAAACTCCTTCATTTCCTATTTTTCTAAATATGTAAGAGGAATATACTCCCGGAAATCCATTTAAAGGATAATCTATAAAAAATCCAGCATCTTCTATAAAGTAAGAACCCTTAATATCATTTTTAATTGATCGCAATTTAAAGAGAGCTATTTCCTTAGGATTATCAGATTGAATTTCAATTAGATTTATATTCAATTGTTTTAGTTGATATTTTATATTATTTAATTGCAGAGCTAAAGAAATTTCATTAAATTTATGATTATTTCCAGTAATAAAATATAAATTCTCTTTTTTTTTTTTCATATATAAATTTAAATCTCCTTTTTTTACATATTAATTTTTCATGTACTTATTTTTCTTTGGAAAAAATTCAAAAATTTTATTTGTTTTGATATATTATCTCTCTAAAATGAATTTAGATTCTGAGAATTTTCATTATTACAAATAATTTTTAACTTTTAAGTGGAAAAAATGGCACGATTGCATAGTCGTAAAAAAGGTAAATCTGGGAGTACACGTCCAGCAAGATTGGAGAAACCAGTATGGATAGAACATTCAGCTGAAGAAGTTGAATCAGAAATTATTAAAAATGCTAAAAAAGGATTTACTAAATCAATTATTGGAATGAAGTTAAGAGATTCTTATGGCGTACCATTATCAAAAATAATTACCGGTAAGAAGATCGGTCAAATATTGGAAGAAAATGATCTCACGGAACCTTTACCTGAAGATTTAAAAGATCTTATTAAAAAAGCTCTTCGAATTAGAAATCATTTAGAAAAAAACTTTAAAGATCTTGACAGTAAAAAAGGACTTCAGCGAACCGAATCTAAAATTTATCGTTTAATAAAATATTATAAGAAGAAAAGAGTCTTAGCTCAAGATTTCAAATATGATTCTGATAAGATAAGAACATTAGTAGCAAAATAAATTTAAAATAATATTGGTAGAATTATACTATGGCTAAAAAAAGAGTAAGACAAAAGAAAACAACTTTTAAAGAAAAAACTTGGTTTACAGTAGAAGCACCTAAAAGTTTTAAAAATAAAAGAATTGGAAATATCATTGGATTAGATAATAATATAATTGGGAGAACAATGGAAACCCTTTTATTTGACTTTACAGATAATTATGATGATATTACGTGTAAATTAAAATTTCGAGTTACTCATTTTGATCAAGGAACTAACATTTGTAAATCAATTTTTATTGGACATTCATATACAAATGATTTTATTAGAAGTCTTGTTGAAAAACCAGCAAGTAAAGTCACTCTTATCCATAATTTTAAAACAAAGGATAAATATGTTTATAGAGTAACTGTAGTTTGCGTTACAATCAAAAGAGCTAGAAGTTCTCAACAAGACATTATACGAAAAATAATGATGGATATGATTGGTGAATTTGCTAAATCATTAAATCATGAAAAATTCGTACGAGGAATAGTCTATGGTGAATTCCAAAAACAAATAGCAAGAGTAGCAAAATCCATATATCCTCTTTCAAGTTGTACTGCTGTAAAAAGTAAATTGCTAACAACACCAGAAGGCGGTGAAGATAAAATAGTTCCAGATGACGATTTCAACATCGTAGAACTTGAGATTGAGCGCACAAGAAAATCCGAAATAAAAAGATCTGAAAGAATTAATGTAAAGAAACTGGCAAAAGATAAATCTAATAATGATTAATTAATAACTCTAATTTTTTATAATTTAAACAAAAATTCTTTATTCCAAATATAAGGTTATTTATTTAAAATCGAAAGGATTTTATTAAAAATAATCTAGCTATTTTATTTTTCTATTCTGAATTCCTTTGTAAGGATCATGATAATATAGGGTATTAAAAAGAATATCTTCATTTACTAAAGTATTAGCGCCTATAATCGAATTAACACCTATTTTTTTTCCACACATAATACTTGCATTTATTCCTATTTTAACGTTTGAACCAATTATTGCTCCTAGTTTTCTCTCTTTAGAATCAATAATCTCATTTTTTATTCCAACGCTTATATTTTTATTATCTAATCTTAGATTTGCGACTTTAGCACCCGCTCCAAAATTAACATTATTACATATTATTGAATCTCCAATATAGTTAAAGTGAGGAATATTTGTATTTGAAAGAATAATAGAGTTTTTAATTTCTGAAATACCAATGTGACAGTTATCTTGTATAAAGGTATACGGTCGTAAATATGCATTAGGCCCAATTTTATTATTTTTTCCAATATAGCAGGGCCCTTCAATATATGTTCCAGATTTTATTATCGTTCCTTCTTCAATATAAGCAATACCATTGATAAATACATTTGACTCAATATTACCTTTTTTTTTTTCCTCTAATTTCCCTAAAATATATTTATTTGCATCTAATAATTGCCAAGGTAATCCAATATCATTCCAATAGAGATTTTTTGAAATATATCCTAAAATTGTTCCTTTTAGTTCAGTAATTAATATTGTCATAGAATCAGTAAATTCATACTCATTTCTTATTGAGAGTTTAGTAAGATCAATTGCTTTGAATAACAATGGTTCAAAAATATAGATTCCTATATTTGCCAATTTTCCTAAATTTTCTTCTTTGGAAGGTTTTTCTGTTATTTTTTCTACATATCCTTCTTCATTAAGAGAGATAATTCCATAATCATAAGGATTATCTATTTCTAATAAAGATATTAATCCTGTGGGCTTTTTTTTATGAAATTCATTTATTATATTTTTAAATATTAGAGGATCAACGATAATATCACCATACATCATCAAAAAAATATCATCAGCTACAAATTCTCTTGCATAACTAGCAGCATTTGCAGTGCCTAAATATTCTTTTTGTGTAATATATTGAATTTCTATATCAAATTTGTCCTTTCCATCTCCAAAATATTCTTTTATAATATCTTCTTTATACCCAACAATCAAAAGAATTTTATCTATTCCTGCATCTCTTAAACCTATGATATTATGTTCCAATAAAGGTTTACCCGCTATTGGGATCATTGGTTTAGGGATTGATGAAGTTATAGGATTTAATCTATTACCTTCTCCAGCTGCTAGAATAACTGCTTTCATAATATATAGTATTTATTTAGTTGATATATCATTATAATTGTTTAATAAAGAAAAATTCATCTTAAATATAATACTAAAAAATAAATAAATATCAGACTAAATTATTTAAATATTCATTCAAATGCTTATATGGTTTCAAATCGCCACCAAAATCTTCGGAGAGTATTTTTTCTTTTGCGATTTGAGTCTTAAGTCTAAGTAAAACTTTTGAGATTTGGTATACATCGCCAGATCCTACAAGATCAAGAGAATATCCATATATATTATCATAAAGAATAACAATATTTTCAAGATCTTCTCTCAAATCATTAATATGAATTTCTTTAATAGAGGTCTGAGCTCTAATTATTGTATTCATAGCAATTGTGGCTAATTTAGCGGAGAGTTTAGAACTAAAAACTTCAATTTTTTCTTCATTAGATTCTTCTTTAAGAGTATCTATAAATTCGATATTATATAATCTTGAAATAATAGGAAGTCCTTGATTAGATATTCCACAATATAAAATCTTATTTCCATTCTTAAGACATAATTCATCATCACCTTCAATATCTTCGGAATTTATTTTGGAGATATTATCATTATATCGTAATTTAATATAATCTATTGTTAGAGCGATCATGTCTTTTAACATTGCACTTTTAGAAGCTTGTTCTAATAGTTCTATAGAGGAATAAGAGGATTGTATTTTCTCATGAAATTCTCTGATCATATTATGAGTCTCTTCAGAAGTGATATCAAAATTTCCAGATATACAATAGAATAAATTTCGATTATCAGAAGTGAGAATGTGTTCAATTATAATTCCTTCAGTATTTCCATTATCTTCAAAAAATATACTATTTAAACGCCAAATATGTTTAGGATTAATACTATTAATTAATTTTTCAATGAATAAGATTGTTTCAAATAGAGAATATTTTAATTCATTTGAGCAAAAGAGTATATCCTCATCTAGAATGATTGAAAAACCCGTAATCATAATTGAAAAATAATACCTCAGAAATATATTTATTGATGATTATATCTTAAGAGTTAATAAAAGTATTAATTCTTTTTTATTTCTATAAGAATTGAGTTTATAATCGTCTTCTCTTATTTTAATACATTATTATTATTATTACTCAAGATAACACTCT
>CAZBEU010000095.1:0-7642 GCA_964491005.1 uncultured archaeon
TTCATCATAATGATTTACGCAGACGATGTGATTTATATCCTAATCAAATAAATTGGCATTTGAATATCTTATTAGAATATGGTATAATTAAAAAGGATAAAATAAATAATTATACAATTTTCTTTCCAAATATTCAGGAAGTATCTTCAAAAATGATAACAAAAAAATTAATTAAATCTAAAACCACCCTTGATATACTAAATTTGATTGAAGAGCAACCAGGAATAAAACCTTCTTCTTTAGGAAAAGATTTGGATTTAAAAAAAACTACCATCTCCTATCATATCAATAAATTAAAAAGAAAAAATATAATAAAAACAATTAGAGAAGGAAGGGAATTAAAATTATTTACTTTGGAAAATTGTTCAAAAAATGAACCACAAATGTTTTTATATGACTAACTTTGGTTTAATTAATAATTTTTGAATTAATTAAAAGAAAAATTAAAAATAATGAAAATGAAGAAATCTAAAAACATAATTTATTCTATTATATTGTTAACCATTATTATATTAAATATCAGTAATTTAATTGGATTTTGTAATAATTCAGTTTCTAATGAAGAAACACAAAACACTTTTGAGGAAAAAATAAGTTCAGTTGAAGTCTCTAACTTTACTGTAATATCTGATGGATATTTAGATGTATATTGGAATGAATATGAATGTGAAAATCCATCAATTATAATGGATAGCACAGGAAAATTTCATTCCGTATGGGACTGCAGTATATATATTAACGAACAATATCAGCATGAAATATTTTATGCATCTTCTGATGACGGAATTTCATGGTCTAATATTACAATTGTCTCTAATGATTATACTAATTGGAATAGTGGATGGAGTGAACTCCCAGATATTGCTGTTGATTCTAATGATAAAATTCATATTGTATGGTCTGATGATACAGATGGGACATGGGGTACTGATTCTGAAATAATGTATGTTTCTAATGATGGTTCAGGATGGTCAAATGCAACTGTAATATCTGATGATGAAAATCATTGGAATAATGGAGATAGTGTTGTTCCAAAAATTGTTATAAATTCCAATGATAAAATTCATGTTATATGGCAAGATGATACAGAAGGAATATGGGGCGGGGGATATCATACAGATATTGAATTAATGGATGTATCCTCCTTAGATGGAATTACATGGTCAAATGCTACTGTTATTTCAGATGGATATAGTGGGTTTTATTGGAAAACAGGGATCATTCGTCATCATGCAATTACAGTGGATAACAATAATAACAATATCTATGTTATATGGACTCATTCAGATAGCATAGGTGATTCAACAACTACGGATATGTTTGTAACTTATAAAGAGAGTATTGGATGGTCAAATGTAACTCTATTATCTACTATGGGTATTCAAACTTCTTATAGTAGAATTTCTAATCCTGATATTGTAGCGGATAATGATGGAATTATTCATATAGTTACCAATCAATTTTCTGGTGGTAACAACCTATTATGTTATATCTCTTATTCAGAAGCACAGGGATGGAGTGAACCTAAAATAATTCCAACAGACTTACATAATCCATCATCTTATGATGATATTCATATTAAACAATCAATAGATGTTGATTCTTATGGAACAATTCATATTGCTTATGTAGATGTATATTTACAAATATCTGGCGGCCATACTAGCAGATATGTTAATTATCTTGCGTATAATAATAATTCTGGTCTTCTTGAAAATAAGGCTGTATCAAATTCTTTTTTTGATATGAATGATGCATATCTTGATCCATCTATTGAAGTTAATTCAGATGGTTCTGCATATGTTGTATGGGTAGATCCTACGACTGGTCCTTGGACTGGTCAATATAATGAAAAAGAAGTATTTTTTTCTTCAATATATCACAACCCCAATTTGGATAATCCTGAAGATATAACATATGAACAAGATATGACAGGTTATTCAATAACTTGGAATCCTACAGGTGTTAATCCACATAATTATACTATTAAAAATGGAGAGAATATTGTCCAATCAGGTAATTGGACTAATGATATTCCTATTGATATTGATGTTGACGGATTAAGTTATGGTTTATATACATATAAAATTAATGTTACAAATAAACAAGGGAGATATTTTACAGACTCCGTAAATGTAAATGTTTCAAAACCTCTTAATCCAGAAATATCTGAACCTTTAGATCTTACATTTGAAGAAGATGAAACTGACCATTCCATCTTTTGGACAGCAACAGATCTAAATGCGAATAATTATACAATATCAAATAGTACTTATATAATTCAAACAGGAGAGTGGACTTCTGGAAACCCTATTGAATTGAAATTAGGATCAATAAAACAAGGAATATATAATTTTGAAATTGAAATTTTTGACAAAGGAAATCATTCATCAATAGATTCTGTAGTTGTAGATGTAACACCTCCATTAAAACCTGATTTAACTCCGCCAGAGAATATTACATATGTTCAAAATAGTAAAGGTAATACCATTTCATGGACAGGATTTGACCTCTTCCCAGATGATTACATAATCACCAGAAATGCATCATATGCAGATAGTGGAAATTGGGATTCAGAACACCCTATTATTCTAGAGATAGATGGGTTACCTGAAGGATTATATATCTATAAGATATCTATCTATGATAAAGCTAGACATGTAGAGACAAATTCTGTATGGGTCTTAGTTACTCCGGATAATCAAGAAGGAAAGGGATTATCTCTTGGTTATTCGGCTATAATAATCAGTATAATAAGCATTATTGGAATTGTGTATTATACTAAGAGAAAACTTTTTAAATAATTTTTATTCTTTTTTTTACATTTTAAAAATATTAGGGCAATTTTAATTACATTATTAGATTTAGTAAGAATTAAAAAACTATATTTTAAATTGGTTTAGAATTATTTTTTTTTTTTAATCTAAATATATTAGTCCAAATTTCCATTAATATATTATATATTATGTCGATTAATCCAACTGTGAAAATAGCACCTGATGATGTTGTTCGATATCTATTATATCAACAATTTTATTATGGAGGAGATCGTATTTATGGTCGTACAAAGGATCAGATCGAATATATTGAGATTTCTGGTAAAGCAATTGAAAAATTTTATTTACTTATTACAGATCCCATAATTTTAATTGATGAGGGAAATCTTGAGAAGTATCTGGAATTTTTTAATAACCAGATCCATATAATTCCAATAAAAGCTATCATGGATAAATATCTTGATTATAAGAATAATTTCAATCTTGAAATGGACAGAAAAATGACACTTTCAGTTGTTATTGGTGAATGTCTTACCCAAATCCATACTAACTGTTTTAATAAAACTATCAATCATTTTATTGATTTTTTAATAGAAAAAAGGAAATTAAAAAATACCCAAAAACAGGAAATTAAAAAAAAGATTGAATCTTTATATTGTAGAAGTAATTCTTCTATTGGAATGCTTTATAGTCTAAGTTTTATGAATTTTATTGCTGAAAAATCGGGTTATGATTCAATTTCAAAAAAATGTCAAGAATTATTGATAAAAAACTATAATATTCTTTTAGATTTCATCGAATGATAAACTATTATATGGAATACACAGATATTTAGTTAATTTTCTTTTTTATATTCTCCCATTTTTTAAACATATTGATTTTTATAAAAGCGGTTATTGTTGCTGAGGTATAAATATAATTTTCTTCACCATATCTTGCGATATTTCCACCAAAGATAGCTCTTTCATCAAGTTTATTTTTATCTTCAAAATCATGTCAAACGGATGTTTTGATAATTATTTTGTTCTTTAACAACCTTTAAATTATTTATAATTATGATAGTAAATTTATTCGCTGAGTAGGATAAAAAATAACTAATATTGTGATATATCATTATCATTTTTTACTACACTCATTAAACTTAGACTTATATAGATAAGATTAATTTTGTTAATATAGGTGATAGGGTATGGTTATGAAAATTTTAGCAATTATAAGCAGTTATCGTAAAAGGGGGCATACTTCGAAAATCGTCTCTTTATTAAAAGAAAATGTAGAAAAGATAGCTAAGAATAATCAAGATGTTTTAGATTTTGAAACAATATTTTTAGGTGATTTTGAAATTAATCATTGCAAAGGTTGTAGGAATTGTATGGAAAGAGGTGAAAATCTATGTCCTTTGAATGATGATATAAAGCTAATAAAATCTAAAATTAAACAATCTGATGCAATTATTTTTGCAAGTCCAGTTTATGTTGGGGATGTAAGCTCTTCTATGAAGGCACTTTTTGATCGTTTAGCATACATGTGTCATCGACAAGAATTTTATAAAAAATGTGTAATGATACTTGCTACAACTAATGCATCAAGCTTAAAGCGGACAATCCATACTATAGGTGCTTCTACTTTAAGTTGGGGAACAAGAATAATTGGTTCAAAAGGATTTAAAACAAACTCTTCAAATGATTCTCAAGAGGTTTTAAATAACCGATATCATAAACAAATTTTAAAATTAGCAAAAAAGCTATATATAGGAATAAAAGAAAAAATTTACTTGAAACCATCGATTCTATCTTTAACCACTTTTAAAATTCAGCAAAAATATAGAGCAAATGCTAATTTATCAAATCAAATTGATTATGAATATTGGAAAAAACAAGGATGGACAGATCCAAAAAAAAAATACTATATTGATCATAACTCTGGTTTTATTACAAAATTGTTTTCCACAATTCTATATCGATTCTTTTTAGTTATCCTTTAAAATTTCTTTTTTTTTTATTTTCAATTTCTCATTACAATTAAAAGCTTATTAAAGTTTTTTTCCTTGATATTCCAAATGTTCCACTCTTTATCTAAAAGAATATCTTATTTATATAGTCTCTCTTCTTTCCAAGTATCATAATAAAAGACCCTATACATTAGATCAAAACTCACTGATTCTATTTGTTCTTTCCTAATTTTTTCTACCAATAATTTTAATTCTTTAAGATTATTAACCCAAACCCAACATACAATGATATTCGCTAAATTACTAAATGTCCAACAATAAAAAAGATTTGGATGATACTTCTCATTTAAATATAGAGAGAATTCTTTCTTTTTAATGGAGGGATTTATTGATATTTGTAAAAATGCAAAAACAGCGTTTGATTGTTCTGGATTAAAATCTATTGATAAATCAATTATTCCTTCACGGATTAATCTTTTTAACCGACGATGAATTGTACCTGAGATACTTTTAATATCTTTTGCAATCTCAGAAACAGGTTTTCGTGAATTATTATGCAGTGAACGAATTATTTCCAAATCTAATTTATCATAGTTTAATAATTTTGACTTGGGAATAATATATGGAATTGGTGCTATATATTGTACACCAGATAGAAATCCAATTTTAGGTGTTTGAATATTTGCAGTTTGAGAGATAAAAGAGATATAATCATCCAGTTGATGAATATTCTCTAATACAGCACCAATATAAAAATAATTTCTACTTGATAAAATAATATGTTGAGTCTTATCATTTTTCCCTATATTGGAAATAATAGTATAATTCATATTTTCAATGCTACTCTGCCCAAATATAAAAATATAAAGAGCATTTATTGCATAAGCTTTTATTTTGGTTGTAAATTTTTCAATAATTCCTAAATCTATCATTATTTGTATTCTTTTATAAACAGCATTTACAGATAAACCCACATATTTAGCAATTTCCCTAAAGGGTAATCTTGAATTATGGAATAGAAGTAGAATGATTTGAATATCCATTTTGTCCATATATTATAACAATAACAAATAGAATTAAATATTTATCCTAAGTATGAGGATAAATCATGATAATTAATTAGATACTAAAATTTTAAAATATCTATTTCATTGTTAATTCTATGAAACTCACTGAAAATACAATTTTGATAACAGGTGGAGCAACAGGGATAGGATTTTCACTTGTTAAACATTTTATAAATACTGGAAATAAAGTTATTATATGTGGAAGAAGAGAATCAAAATTAAAGTAAGCTAAAGAAAAATTTCCAGAACTAAATTATAAAGTATGTGATATAACAAAACCAAATGATCAAATGAGGTTATTTGATTGGATAACCTCAGATTTTAAAGATTTTAATATTTTAATTAATAATGCTGGTATCCAAAGAGCAATTGATCTAAAAAACGGATATGATGAATTAAAGGGAGAGGATGAGATCGATGTTAATTTAAAAGCACCTATTCAATTATCTGCACTATTCATTCCTATATTGTCAAGGCAAAAAGAAACTGCTATTATCAATATTTCTTCAGGATTAGGGTTTATTCCAATTGCTTCAATGCCAATATATTGTGCAACAAAAGCCGCTCTTCATTTATTTAGTATTTCACTAAGATATCAATTAAAAAAAACCTCAATAAAAGTCTTTGAAATTATACCCCCGACTGTAGATACTGATTTAGATAAAGGAAGGAGGACATCATATAGAGGAATTGACCCTTCTGTAATTGCAGATGCAACATTAACTGCTATAAAAGATGATAATTTTGAAGTTGCTGTTGGTGATGCTGAAAAATTGAGATTAGGATCAAAAAATAATTTTGACCTAATTTTTAACAATTTAAATCCTTAAAAAGTCTAAGCAAATAGACATATTATATATCTTCTCAATTTAAAATGATGGATTACCCTCTGATGGTTCATATATTTAAGAAATTTCTTTATATAATATCTTAATTTTGATTTAGTAAAGTGTGGCTAACTTGAAGGAATAAAATATCATCATATTTTTCAATTATATTCCCACTAAATTCCTATTTATTTATTTTTTTTAATTCATCAATAATTTCACTATTTTCAGGAATATCATGCATATTATCACTATAATACGCATATCTTATCATTCCATGTTTATCAATAATTATTAATCCAGGCATTCTTCCCATTTTCAGAATTTTAATTTCTTGCCCTAAATTTTTAGCTATTTTTTTTTTTGTATCATAAAAAATTGGAAATACTCTAGCATATTTTTGTTGCATTTTTATAGCATTTTTTTTGTTATCAGCTAAAATGGGGTATAGAAATGTATCAAGTTCTTTAAATTTCTGAAAATCTTTTCTTAAGTGAACTAGATGTCTTTTACAATATGGTCAGTATATACTCCTTAAAAGAATTACAACAATATTTTTTTTATTTAGGAATCTCTTTATATTGATAAGTTCTCCATTTGTATTTGGTAATTCAAATTCTTGTATCCTTGTCCCTACTAATTGAAATTTATCTTTAATCTTAATCACCTTAATAAATTTACCTATGAATTAGAGGATATTATTATATCTAAAATCTATTTTTATAAAAAATAGATTGTTCTTTTAAAATTAATAAACAATAAAATAGCGAAAAAAAAAAAAATTTATTTAAGCTAAAAAAGTAATTAAATAGCTTAGTACTTAGTGATTGATTATATTTTCTTTTTGTTTTGATCTAATGCAAGACCAATAGAGGGGCAAACCGCAACTCCTATTGAACAAGTAATGAGAATACCCATAGATAAATTATCTAAAATTAATCCAAATATAACCGTAAGAATTGCTCCAAATGAAATCCCAAATGAAAGTACAATTCCTATTTTAGTTGCATTTCCTATTTT
>CAZBEU010000096.1:0-2123 GCA_964491005.1 uncultured archaeon
ATGATATTGATGATATAAGGGTAGAGACCTATCCTGTAGTGTCTACGATTGTAATTGAATCATAGGGACTACGAATCCATTTCCTTCAGGGAATGGTAGTTCAATGTTGTTAAACCTTGATATTTATTAGAAAAGAAAATATTTTATCAATTTCTGTATTTTATAAAATATATAGAATTAGAGATGAAAATAATTGACATTATCTTTAGATGAAAAAATAGAATTACTGAAAGAAGTCGGTAAAGAAATTATTAATGAAAATGAATTAAGAGATTTGATTAAATGGAAAGTTGAAAATAGCAAAGAAATTATTGCCTATGATGGATTTGAACCTTCGGGTAATATTCATATTGCACAAGGACTTTTAAGAGCGATTAATGTAAATAAATTAATAAAAGCAGGAATAAAATTCAAATTTCTTATAGCAGACTGGCATGCAGCAGCAAATCAGAAATTTGGAGGAAATCTTGATATAATTAAAAAAGTAGGAGATTTCTTTATAGAAGTTTGGAAAGCTTGTGAGATGGATCTTAGTAAAGTTGAATTCATTTATGCTTCAGATATAGTTAAAGATCCAAAATATTGGGAATATGTACTTAAAATTTCTATTAATAGTACTTTAAATAGAATTATCAGATGTACTCAAATTATGGGAAGAAGTGAAAGTGATGTTTTGACTTCCTCCCAAATTCTCTATCCTCTTATGCAAGCTGCTGATGTTTTCTATCTAAATATAGATATTTGTCAATTAGGATTAGATCAACGAAAAGTAAATATGCTTGCTAGAGAAGTATCACAAGTGTTTAATCTTCCTAAACCTATTTCCATTCACCACCATATGTTAATGGGACTTACCCAACCACCAGAAAAAGATGTATCTGGTACAGATAGAGTAATCCAATTAAAAATGTCAAAATCTAATCCTGATTCTGCAATTTTTATGCTTGATACCCCTGAAGATATTTCACGTAAAATTAAAAAAGCCTATTGCCCTGCAAAAGAAATAAATGAAAATCCAATTCTAGAGTATTGTAAATATATTATTTTTGAACGAATTGATACTTTTAAAATTGAACGACCAGAGAAATTCGGTGGAAATATAGAATTTGAAACTTATTCCGATTTAGAAACCGATTATTCACAAGGTAATATTCATCCTATGGATCTAAAAAAAGCAGTTATTAAATATTTAGATAATCTAATCAAACCTATCAGGGAACATTTTGAAAAAGATAAAAATGCAAAGGAACTGTATGATTTTGTAAAAAAAGAATATACAAAGTATAATTCATAGAGAAGATAAAATTAATCACTTCTACAAGGTTAAATTATACTAATTCTTTTTCCTATAAAATTAAAGGATTTAAATTATAGTTATTCTAAAATTAGAAATTCTTATGAAACCTAAATCTTTTTTTATCAAATATAGATAAATTATAGAAATATCGGATTTAATATTTAAGTGTAGAATATTAATGAATTATTCAATAAATAATAATAAAAAAGTAAAAAAATGAGGATCATATCCGATAATTTCTATTAATTTTCCTAATTAGAGTTAGTAAAAGATCAATTCTAATAGATAATTTATATAATTATTATCAATAATGATGACTAATTTTCAAATATAATATCTTTTTCAAAAAATATTTATATTTCGCTAAATTCTATTGCTTGATCAGATTATGAGTGATGTTCATTTTAATAAAAACGAAAGTTCTAAACTGAAATTATTTACTCCTGGACCAGTAGATGTTCCTGATAGAGTCCTTCAGGCAATGGCTATGGCCAATGATACACATAGATCAAAACCTTACTCTGAAATGCATAAACTAGCAGTAGAAGGGCTTCAGAAAGTACTATTCACAAAAAATGAATGCTTACTATATACAACAAGTGCTTCAGGAGTTATGGAAGCGTGTGTTAGAAATCTTATAAAAGAAGATGAGAAGGCATTATTTCTTTCTATAGGTGCTTTTGGAGATAGATGGTATGAAATAGGAGTTACTAATGGAAAAAACTCTACAAGACCTAAAATTGAATGGGGTAATGCAGTAACTCCCGAATTATTGAAAGAAGAACTGTCTAAACAGGATTATGATGTTGTTTGTATTCAAGCTAAT
>CAZBEU010000097.1:0-12971 GCA_964491005.1 uncultured archaeon
TCATTAATTAATTTAGACTATGCTGATGTAAAAACAATTTTAGGCACGGGAGGTGTAACTCTTGTAGGTGTTGGTGAGTCAAACAGTTCTGAGAATAGAGTAAATGAGGCAATAGAGGATGCTCTTAGCTCGCCTTTATTAGATGTAGATATAGAAGGTGCAAAAGGAGCTTTGATTCATATATGTGGTGGTAATGATATGACATTAGCAGAAGCAAATTCTGTGGCAGCTAAAATTTCTGAAAAAATGGCAATGAAGGATGCAATGATTATTTGGGGCGCTCGTGTTAGTGATGAATTTGATGGATATTTAAGAGTAATGCTTTTAATTACTGGAATAAAATCTCCTCAAATTTATGGCAATGAATTCAAACGAAATCAATCTTTTATGGGACATAATATTCCTAGAAATAAGGTTGGTTTATCTGATGATATATTTAATATTAGCGAAATTAGTTCAGATTAATCAGAAATAATTGTTATTTTTATCAATAGAGAATATAAGGACCTTATTAAGCTTATAAATATAGACATTCTCCTTAAAGAAATAATTTATGGAAAATATTTTTTTTAAATAAAAAAACCTAAAATTCTGGTTTATACATTTGCTTAAAGCGCTCTTTTTTCTTTTCACTATATTTATTTTCTAAAAACTTTAAAATTACATGATGAGGTGCTCCAGAAATAATCATATTTATTGCTTTTCTAGCAATTGATAAATTATCATAATCCGCGATAATAGATACAGTTTTACCAAATATGGATACATGACTTTCTGCATAACGCTCGATTGCTTTACGAATCTCACCATTTCTCCCTATAAGACGTCCTTTTATTCTCTTTATTTTCTTTTCTGATTTACCTAAGATAGAAATAAGATTAAAAATTTCTAAATCAAATTCTTCATCCATTAAAATCATTGCTTTCTTAGGATTAAATCCTCTATTTATAGCTTCAATAATTTTTTTTGCAATTATGTGATTTAGGGGGTCATAACTCTTATTTTCTAAATCTTGTTTAATTTCTACTTCTCCATTCTCACTATTAATATCAATATGAATTCCTAATCTTTGTTCAATTTCATTTTTTGTCTCACCGTTTTTTCCAATGACAACCGCTATTCTTGAACTATTTAATTTAAGCATAATTTATATGTATACCTTTGATTTTTAAATAAATTGCATATGATATTAATTATGTATAATATTTGAAATAAACATATTCATAATTATGAAAATAATTATATTTATCATCTTTATGAACAATTTATTTTAAATAATCTATAGTTTTGTCATTGAATTTTTAGCATTTAAATATTATTTGAAAAATCAAATAAAATTGATATAATAATTTTTTAATATATCGTTCATATATTAATTCTAACATTTATACACGAAAAATGATCTAAATTGAATCCTGAAGAAATAGATTTTTATAATCTTGGTTTTGATTTTATTGAAACGAATCAAATGTTTATATCTGAATTTAAAAATGGTGAATGGGATGAAGGTAAAATAGTTCCATTTGGGCCCTTTGAAATATCTCCTGCAGCTTGTATATTAAACTACGGACAAGGAATATTTGAAGGTATGAAAGCATTAGAGGGAAAGAATGGTGAAATTACGTTATTTAGACCTGATGAAAATGCAAAAAGACTTAATATAAGTGCTAAAAGATTATTGATGCCGTGTTTTGATGAAGAACGATTCATTGATGCAGTTAAAGATGTTGTAAGAGCAAATAAAGAATATATTCCTCCTTATAATAGTGGGGGAGCATTATATATTAGACCATTAATGATTGGAAGTGGTCCTATTTTAGGAGTAGCACCAGCAAATGAATATAAATTTATAATCTATACCGTACCTGTAGGACCATATTTTCCAGAAGGATTTAAAGCAATTGATTTGGAAATATCAATGGAATATACAAGAGCTGCTCCTGGAGGGACGGGATATGCAAAAACTTGTTGTAATTATGCTGGAACAATGAAACCTGCAAAAGAAACAAAAATAAAAGGATATTCGCAAATTATTTACCTTGATGCTTCCAATATGGAATATATTGATGAAGTTGGTACAGCTAATTTTTTTGCTATAATTGATGGTAAATTAGTCACTCCTAAACTTAAAGGAACAATTTTACCCGGGATAACTAGAAAATCTGTCTTAGAAATAGCAAATACTAAACTTGGTATCACATCAGAAGAAAGAGATATATCATATAAAGAATTATTTAATGATTCTTGCTCTGAAACCTTTTGTACAGGAACTGCTGCTGTAATTACTCCAATTGGTTCAATAACGTTAAATAAAGAAACGAGAATATTTAATAATAATGAACCTGGAGAATTAACGAAAAAACTTTATGATTTATTAACTGGTATCCAAAGACTGGAAATTGATGATGACTTTGGGTGGGTAGAAAAATTATAATTTTTTTTTACTTTTCTTTTTTCTCTAACTTTTCTTAAATTAAGATTTTTTTTCTATTTTTATAGAAGGCCATATTATCCTCTCGCTTTTACATTTTGGGCATTTAGAGGGAATTTTTAATTCAAAACCTTTTTGAGTAAAAATATATCCACATAATCCGCATGAAGAGGGAGCAACATATATTTTTTTTCCTTGATTAATTAAAGTTTTTGCAATATGAGCAATATCTTTTATTAAGATACTTTTATTTGGATAATCTAATTCTTTAACTAAGGCTTTAAGATCATTTATTTCCTTTAATTCTTCTAATAATTCTAAGAGTTTTTCTCTTCTAGTTTTCCATCTACTATTTTTTTCATACATAAATTATAATTTGATAATTATTTAGAGGTTCTTTTTTGTCTTTTTTTTCTCTAAAAACAATTTTTTATGAGATTATAAAATATTATTTATAAAAAAAATCTAAGCTAAATTATAATTTATTAAGATATTGATACAAAAATAAAAAAATAGGGAGTGGCTCTAAATATAAATAATAGATATAATTTTTTTTAAAACATTCAGATTAATTATACTATTACAGAAAAATTCATGTGGTCTAAATATGTCTATTGATAATATCATTAAATTTAAAAAAATATGTGATCTTCTAAATATAAATACTAATGCAAAAGAAGATTTTTCTAAAAGATTAGTTCTACAAAAATTATTTTACCTTTTACAAAAACTTGGATTAAATTTAGAGATTAAATATAACTTCTATAAATATGGCCCTTATTCAAGTGATCTAACCGATATTTATTATACTATTATGAATCTTTCTCAAAAAGATTTTAATTATTTTCCCGAAGTTATTTTTTCCGAAGAAGAGCTTAATATTATCCATAAATTAAATACAATATACCAAGATTGGGGTAATAATATTGATAAATTGGAATTTTATACAAGTGTGTTGTATATTTATACAGATATGTATTTAAAGAACCAAAATAAGGATTGTATAAGGAAAATAGTAAACAAATATAAACCAAGACTTTTTATTAAATATAATTTTGATGAAGTATTAGAGGATCTTAAAATACAAGGTTTTCTAAAATTAACCTAAGATTTATCTTAAATTAAATATGTATAGAAAATTAAATGATCCAATATTTGGATTAATTGAACTTAATAAAATAGAATCGATTATCGTTGACACGCCTCTCTTTCAAAGGTTAAGATATGTTAAACAACTTGCACTAGCAAACTATATATATCCCTCCGCCAATCATGATAGATTCTCACATTCATTAGGTGTTTTTTTTTTAACCAATAGAATATGTGAAACTTTAGATAAGAAGAATAATAATATTTTAGATCCTATTAATGTTAAAAATTTAAGAATGGCCGCCTTATTGCACGATTTAGGACATTCTCCCTTTTCTCACGCTCTTGAGTTTTATAAAAAAGATGATTTTGATACACAAAAGTTCCCTTTTTTTTTTAAAATCCCCCATGAGGAATTCAGTACATATTTGATTAAAAACTCTTATATAAAAGATATTTTGGAAAAACATGGTTATGAAGTGAATTTGATATGTAATTTAATAGAAGGAAATGAAATTGAAGATTTAATTCTAAGTAGAATTATTAATTGGGAATTAGATTCGGATAGACTTGATTATATTTTAAGAGATTCCTACTTTACGGGTGTTGGATTTGGAAATATAAATTATCATTATCTTTTAAATAGTTTTAAATGTTACAATAATAAAAGAATTGTAATAGACAGTAAGGCAATAAGAGATATTGAGCATTTTATTATATCTAGATTCTCTCTTCATGATAGAGTATATACACATAAAACAGGCTCTTATTTTACATATATGCTCACTTATTCAGCATATTATGCAATTTTAAATGAGTATTTTCCTTCATTTAGAAATAAAACTGAACTTGATGATATTATTTCTACTCAAGAAAATTCTAAAAAAATATTCGAATTCTCAGATTTTTATCTGTTAAATAAATTATATAAAATATATGACGATCTAAAAAATTCTAAAAATGAAATAAACCTGAAATTATCTCGTATTTTTGAAGCTGTTATCTTTAGAAAAAAGAATTTTAAAATTATTAAATACTCATTATTTACATCTAAATCGGAATATGAAACCGATATTTTAAAATATAAAATAAAAACCCTTCTAAAATCTTTAATAGATATGTATCCTTTTGAGATCTTTGTACATACTCCAAAAAATGTTTTTACAAAATATCTATCATCAAAAATTTCTCCACTAAATTCAAATAATGAATCCTATGAACAATTTAAAGAAGAAGAGGAACAGACAATATGGATTCAAGAAAAGAATAAAACTCCAGAAATATTTTATAGATCTAATGAAACTTTTTTCAGAAAAATTCATGAATTCGGTATAACAAAAGTTTTGGTTTATATTAACAAGGATAATAAAGAATTACTTAGAAAATTTGAAAATCTCCAATCCAAAATAAAAGATATAATCTTTAAACCATAAAATAATAGATCCAATATTTAAGAGTAAATTAATCTTTTTTTTAGATCTTTAAATAATTCTATTACAATAATATTAACACTTAATTATTTCTTTTCTTTAAAATGAAGATAAACACGAATTGGCAGAATTATATTTTTATTATTATCATTATTGCTCCTATTCAGTATATTATTCTTTCTTCAATAGCAATGTTTTTTTATTCAGGAGGGACCTTAGATAATCAGATGAGTTTTGGATATAATTTCTGGAATAATTTTTTTAGTGATTTAGGTAGATTTACCGCTCTTTCTGGAGAACCAAATTACATTTCTTTTGTAATTTTTACATTTTCTGCATTAATAATGAGTATCTCTCTTATTTTATTTGTTATTTCCTTTTATAGACTATTTCAAGATAAAAATCAAATAAATAAATATATCAATCTTGGAAGTATTTTTGGGCTTATTACTGCGTTTTTCTTGATTTTAACAGTCCTAACACCTTGGGATCTTTTTCCAAGCGTTCATCTAATGTTTAGTTATTTATTTAATTTTTTTGGGGCATTTACAGCCTTTTTTTATTTTGTAGTAATTATTAACAATGAACAATATTATAATAGATATGGATTTTTATTTTTATTCTTGTTGTTATTAGCAATTTTCTATATATTTTTATATCCTATATCATCTATATTTTTTAATTTGAATAAAATTTCAATACAAGCTACTTATCAGAAAATATCTCAATATGCATTTCTTTTATGTTATTGTCTTCAAGGTATTGGAGCATTAAAATATAAAATGAATAATTAGATTATAATAAATTTGTTATCTCTAATAATTTAGAAATAAATGATTAGTTAAGATAATATCAACATTTAAATTATCATTTTAATAATAAAATGCAAATGGCAGATTCTTATTCAAATTTTATGATTTATGCACTTGAAAATACTGGAGAGAGAGTGAAGATCGAAGTCTCTGAAAAAAGTTTTGTAGAAAAAGATAATCAATCAATTTTAGACCCTTCTCAAGTATATATTATTGTAAAAGAAGAAATAAGGAGAATTTATATTTGGAAAGGATATGAATCTCCTGTAAGGAAAAAATTTATAGCATCTCGTGTTGCTGCGGAATTACAGAATGAATTAATGCTTCATGCAAATTTTCATCGCTGTAAAATTATTTCAGTTGATCAAGGGGATGAACCTAAAGAATTCCTCAAAAATTTTAATATAAAACCTATAAAATTAGATAAAAAGGAGATTAAAACTGAGATAAATCAAGAAAATATAGTAAAAAGCTCGATTAAAATTACTGATTATCCTGATATTCAACAAACAAAATCTAAAATAATAAAAACCACTGAACCTTATAACAAAAAAAAATCCCCTCATCAATCTTTTCCTGACGAAAATCAAATGCTTGATAATATTTTAACAATTAACTCCTTAAAAAATTATAGAAGAAAACATATTTTAGTTGGTTATTCTAAATTATATGGAATTATAAAGAAAAAATCAGAAATATTTGGAGAAAAAATTGAAAAGGAAAATTGGGAAGCAATTGAGAATTTTCCAAAAGATATAATTGAATTAGATGATTTTAAACTTAGAATACATATTAAAAATCAAATTATTAATGCTATTGAGCTATTTGAAAAAGAAATAGATGAAATAGAAATCCAAAAACCTGATAAAAGAATAATAAATAGGTATTTATTTGAAAATTGGACTATTAATTCTCTTAGAGATTACTGTAAAGATAATCATATTTCAATTCCTTCTGGAAGTAAAAAAAATGATATTTTACAATTTATCGAGAAATATGAAAATTCACAATAGTCAAATATTAAGAATAATAAAATAGAAAAATTAGATCGTAGGAACACACTCCCTTTTTCTGTCTTTTTTATTATGATTTCATTGTGTTTGGATTACTTTATATCACATTTTATACCTTATATGTTCTAAGCCTGAACCACAATGTCCCGTTTCAATACCACACACTCGCGCTATTGAGAATGGCGGGCTAAATAGGTCGCCCATAAGCTTCCTACGTGCACCCCCATCTCACCTACCCCGTCTTATACGGGTGCGCTCGTCTCATTACTGTAGTTCATGTCACCATGCCCTACTCTTATAATACCTTACTTTGAATCCATTTATTCTATGATGAATACGATCGTATTGCTTGCCAGAATCCGACCTACACAGCGGTCTTTCTAACACATCAGAATAAATCCCTCACATAAGCCATCATGTTATTGAACAAGATTGGAAGACTATTTTCAGGTTTGGCTTCGTGCTTAGATGCTTTCAGCACTTATCCATTAGCGCGTAGCTGCCCGGCAATGCTCTGTCGAACAACCGGTACACCAGAGGCGCCCGCAAAATGTTCCTCTCGTACTGATTTTCCGTTACCCTCAGTCTTCCGACGTACCTGGTAGATAGAATCCGACCTGTCTCACGACGGTCTAAACCCAGCTCACGTTCCCTTTTAATGGGCGTACAGCCCCACCCTTGGGAGTTATACACTTATCGGTGTATTTCACGCAATAAAAGGTGCGCTCCCAGGATAGGAAGAGCCGACATCGAGGAAGCAAGCCACGAGGTCGATATGAACTCTTGCTCGTGACAACTCTGTTACCCCCGGGGTAATTTTTCTATCACCTCAGCAACCCACACGAGGCCTGCTAAGGATCGCTAGACCAGGCGTTAGCCTCAGGATTCCTTGGTTGTCAGAATCCAGTCAGACCAGCTTGTGCTCTTAAACTCTACAGCGGATTCCTGACCCGCCTGAGCTGATCTTTGGTTACTCTAGATATTGTTTCTAGAGTGAGCCGCCCCAGCCAAACTGCCCGCCTGCTGGTGTCCAACGCACATCGGCGCCGTTAGCGGACCAGAATGAAAAGGCCGGTATTACACATGTGCTCCCCCTTAACCGCAATTAAGGGTTCTACGCTCCCGACTATACTATGCATTCCAGTCCAATCCGCAACAACAAGTTGCAGTAAAACTCCACGGGGTCTTCTCGTCCCACCAGGTATCTCCGGACCGTTCGCCGGAGTGTGATTTCAATCGTCAGAAGGTTGGGACAATGGGGAGAACGTTGGACCATTCAAGCACGTCTGAACTTACCAGACAAGGCATATGGCTACCTTAAGAGAGTTATAGTTACTCCCGGCGTTTAGCAGGACTTATTCAGGTTGTAACCTGTGTTTATCTGACTGCCACTGGCCAGGTATCAGCCTCTGTAAACAAGCTTTCGCTCTATCAGAGACCTATGTTTTTATTAAACAGTCGTCCCCCCCTAGTTACTGCGACTTGAGAACCCCCACACACGTATATGCGTGCAGAAGTTCGCAAGCAAGCCTTCTCCCAAAGTTACGGCTCTAATTTGTCGATTTCCCTAACCTCCTTTACACGAAAACGCCTAAGGCTACTCACCTAGGGGCACCTGTGTTGGTTCTGGGTACGAACACGGCATTCCTTGCATGTGCCTTTTTATTAGGTCCTGGAATTAGCGAAACCTTCCACATTTGGATGGCTATTCATGACTTAAGCTGGGTCTAAGATTTACTCTATTCACCAGCTTTATACATTTAAATAGGGAGATATTCGACAACCCTATTCCACCTATCCGGAACCGTCAGCACAAAACCATACGTCACCGTAAACGTAGTGCCGTGGTACAGGAATATAAACCTGTTTCCCTTTCGCGCACGCCAGTTAAGGATGCGCTTAGGATCGACTAACTCTTCGCTGACGACGCATTGCGAAGAAACCCTTGCCCTTTCGGCGGATGGGATTCTAACCCATCTTTGCTTTTACTCTCGCCAGGATCTGCACTCCAGGCCGGTCCACAGGAACTTACGCACCTGCTTCTACCCAACCCGGACGCCTCCCTACCGGATCACGGAGTTCTTCTCCCCGTGCCCTTGGGTCTCGGTGGCAGATTTGAGCCCCGTCCATTTTCGGGGCCATATTTCTCGGCAAATGAGTTGTTACACACTCGTTAGGGAGTAGCTACTTCTATACCTATCCTTTTGCTGTCTTAGAAATATGACGCCCTTTCGTTTAACACTTAACCTGCACTTTGGGACCTTAACCCAAGTCTAGGTTGTTCCCTTCTCGGCGATGGACTTTACGCCCACCAACCCGTTTCCCAGAGTCTAAAGCGCCAGCAATTTCGGAGTTTAAGAGCGAAGCGAGAGATCTCTCCCCCGTACTTCGCAATTAGTGCTCTACACCACTGGCAACCTCGTCTGAGACTTGGCTGACACCAACTTCGGGAGGAACCAGCTATCACCGATCTAGATTAGCCTTTTGCTCCTATTCCCAGTTCATCCAAGCGAATTGCACGTCAGCACTGGTGCAGACCTCCATCATCCTTTCGAATGACTTCATCTTAACCAGGAATAGATCGACCGGCTTCGGGTATTATAGCAGAGACTCTTGGCCCTTTAAGACCATCCCTCTAAGTGTATCCCTTAGAAAGATTCACTACACATCTACGGATGGCAAAACCACCCTTGAATGAATAGATTATCGTAATGTGTTAATACACCTGCAGAGATATTGGTTTCCCTATGCCTCCATGGCTGAACCACTTAAGCTCGCCTCTACTATAAACTCCCTGGCCAATGATTCCAGACTGACGATGCAACCCTAGTCCTCTGCATTTTGAAGTTCTGTCACCAGAATTCATTCACGCAGAATCTATCCTTTCAGGCTGCATCTGTACTAAACTATTTGGTTTCAAGCGCTTTTCACGGCCCTTCCGGGTTTCTTTTCATCTTTAGCTCACGCTACTATTGCGCTATCGGTCTTGGGACATATTTAGATTTGCCAACGTGTATTTGGCATGTTCATACGAGAAAACCATCCCGCATTACTCTGGAACTCTCAAAGCAACTTCTCAACGTATAGCTACGCGGCTATCACGCTCTTTGGCTCAACATTCCAGGGGTATTCACCTTTGTTGAGGAAGTCGTATAAGGTCCGAACACCACATTTCCAACAGATTTCTCTGAGGATTCGGTTTGATCTGATCCGCTTTCGCTCGCCGTTACTCACGGAATCACTATTGTTTTCTTTTCCTCCTGATACTAAAATGTTTTACTTCTCAGGGTTCCTCTTCCCGTATGGGAATCATGTGGATTATTGGGCCACATGTGGATGTCCAATTCAAGCATCTCGGGGTCTGCGTCTACATGCGACTAACCCGAGCTTATCGCAGCTTGTTACGCTCTTCTTCAGTGCCCAAGCCTAGATATCCCCCAAATAGTGTAGGCGTATTGGTATCTAATAAGGGAAAGGTTCAGAAAGCTCACACATAGGCATGTGTATGAGGTAATTTTTACATTAATCGTAGATTCAATACTACTACTAATATATCTTGACGATTATGAAATCATAACGTGAAGACATAAAGCATACATTAATAATATTAACAAAAATTAACATATGCTCTATTATTTTTCAATATTAGGGAGTTGTTCCTATGAGCATAATCTCTCATGCTTGATACGGTCTCTTAAACAACCCAGAATAAGGGAGTGTAAGATTGCCTAAGACTCTGCTTCCTGTAGCATCATACAACAATGATGTACTTCTACAGAACCATATCAACTATTAGACATACGTCATCGCGAAGATGAGATATTTGGTTTATCTAATAATTTACGATGATATTCATCATAAAATTATGTTAAAACTACCATCGACAAAATATTACAGTAATTCTTGTATTAAAAATTTTATGGTCATACGATATATTAATCCAAAAAATCATATATTCTCACTATAAATATTTAAAAATTTGAAAATCATCTTAGATTTCATTTATAAAAAGATAAGTATATTCAATAATTAAAACCATACAGTAAAATAAATTTATATACAATAAAATTTCTAATTCAAATTAATTCATAATATTTTTGAATTTATAAAAATGTCTGATAGAATTTTAATTGGGACTTCTGGTTGGAGTTATGATGAATGGATAGGTCCTTTTTATCCAAGCAAGTTGAAAAAGAAAGATTATTTGCAGTTTTATTCTAAGGTTTTTTATACTAATGAAATAAATAGTACTTTCTATAGAATTCCATCAAGATGGATTGTAAAAAATTGGGTCATTAAAACTCCTAATAATTTTACATTTACAGCTAAAATTCCTAAATCTATTACTCATGATAGTAAACTAGATTTAAACAAATGTTATGACGAATTAGATTTATTTTTAAATGTAATGGAACCATTAATTACATCCAATAAATTAACTGCATTTTTAATCCAACTCCCACCTTCTTTTAATAAAACTGATCATTTTAAAGTTTTAAAAGAATTTATAACAAACTGGCCAACTAACTATAAGAATGAAAATTATCATTTGGTTATCGAATTTAGAAACAAATCATGGATGGAAGATAGTGTTTTTAACTTTTTAAAAGAATATAGTCTAACATATTGTGCCGTAATTGAACCCCTACTACCTCCAAGAATGGATGTAACAAACCGAGAATTCTTATATATCAGATTTCATGGTTTTGGAGAAAAAATTTGGTTTGACTATTTGTTTAGTGAAGCCCAAATTGATAACTATGGTGAATTAATAAAAGAATCAATAAATAAATCAAAATTAATCAATATATATTTTAATAATCATTTTTCTGGTTATGCGGTAAAAAATTCTTTAATGATGATGAAAAAATTAAATATAACACCTAAGAATTGTCTTGAAGAAATCCAAAAAATAGAATTAAAAAAAAAAAAAAAATTTTTTTCTAAAGATCAAACCACTCTCGATAAATTTTTTGACTAAAGAAAAGGAATCAAAATTTAACATTATATTATAGGAGACCGAAATTGGGGCAAGAAATGATAAATATTGGCATAATTGGAGCAGGATCCATAGGAAGTTTATTTGGAGGATACATTGCAAATATAAAATCAAAAAAAAATAAAATATCTGTGTATATATTTGGGAGAAAATATCATATAGAAAGAATTAATTTAAAAGGATTGAAATTAATAATCCCCCCTTCTAATAAAATTACAATAAATAATTTAATTTCTTTTATAAATATAAAAGATTATCTGGACCAATATTTAAAATACAACATAAAATTTGATTTTTTAATTCTTTCTACTAAAGCATATGACATTGAAAAGACTCTACAAGAATATTCAGATCTATTAAAAAAAACGACTTTTCTTGTTCTATTGCAAAATGGTATTGGTAATGAAATTATAGCAAAGAAATTTATCTCAGAATCAAAAATTATCAGAATGATCACCTCTCATGGGGCAAATTTAATCCATCCTGGTAAAATTGTACACACAGGTACAGGATTTACAAAGATAGGATATCCTTTTAAAAAAAAAGTATTTGAAAAATATGGAAAAGAACAAGCTATATTAAACCTAGAGCGATTTAAAAATTTATTAGATTTAGCAGGGATAAATACATCTATTGTCCCAAATATCAATATAGAATGTTGGGAAAAAGCATTCATCAATATAGGAATAAATAGTATTGGTACTTTATGTCGATTGAAGAATGGAGCGTTATTAGAAAATCAAAATATAAAAAATCTTATGAAAGAAACAATATTAGAAGCAATAAAAGTTGCTAAATTAAAGAAAATAAATTTAAGTAATAATGATTTCGTTGAATCATGTTTCAATGTTGCTTTAATGACAAAGGATAATATTAATTCTATGTTACAAGATATTTTAAAAGGAAAAAAAACAGAGATAGATTTTCTAAACGGAAAAGTAGTACAATATGCAAATGAGTTGGATTTTCAAGTACCTATTAATGAATTATTGACATCGTTAATTAAAGGATTAGAACAGTCCAAAATTTAAATATTCTTTACTTTTTTTATCATAAAATAAGCATTTTCTCCATCTCTATAATATTTTTTTTTTATAGAATGAACTTTATAGTTAAATTTCTTATAAAGATTAATCGCTGGATAATTTGATACTCTTACTTCAAGAACATATTCTGAGATATCTTCTTTTAATACTG
>CAZBEU010000098.1:0-2964 GCA_964491005.1 uncultured archaeon
CAAACCATTCATACCGCTCCCTTCCAAGTTTTGTAATATTGTATATATTAATAATTCTTTCACCCCAAGATTCTTCATTATGTTCAATATATCCCGCATTTGTCATTTTAATAAGATATTTTTCAGCAGTATAAGTTTTCAAATTGCAATATGAAATCAAATGTGATTTCTTTATGCCTTTATTTTTCACAGGATTTTTTTTTTTTTCTCGTAATATTGCTTCTAATATGTTTTGAATAATCATATTTGAGCTACGATATTGTTTTTTTTCCATTTTTTACTGGATATTATCTTGATTTTGCTTCAGATTTATTCTATTCTAGTGAATTGAATATTATGTTTATATTTATAAAAAATAATGATATATATAAAATATTCTTATGATTTTAATTTGTATTAAGTAATAAAAAAAAAAAATATTGTTATAGTTGTCTCCTTTTTATAAAGAGAAAAGTTAAAATCAAACTAAATCCTATATAAAAGATGATTATTATTAATCCTGCTTCTATTGTTGGGGTTATCCAAGTGATTGTTTCATAACCCATCCTAAATTGTTCATGAAATCTAATCATTGTTCCAAGAAGAAAATCATCTTCAAAGATATATATTAAAATGTTTGAAGCGTAATTTAAAGAATAAAACGGTTCAAATTCAGGTGCAACAAGACTAAGAAGTAAACCAATAATCCGATCTCCTATCAATAAAAATGTAATTGATGTTATAATAGTTAGAGTTGTATTTTTCATAAATGAACTCAAAAATGTTATAAAACAACACATCGATAATGTCCATAACAATGCAATACATAAACTGATAAAAAAAAGATCTATCAATTCACCATAAAAAATTAACCCTGCTAAACCAAGAGTTAAATAAAAAACTCCAATTACCACGTAGATATATATAAGACATGCTATAAATTTTCCGATGAATAATTTCTGTTTTTTTATTATAGGAAAAAGAATATACCCTGTTTTGTTGCTGTATTCCGAACAAATAATATTACCAAAAAAGAGACATGCCGCAACTGTAATTATTATTGTAAAGAATTGAAGACCTTCCTTAAAATAAGCCGCTTGGGTTTCTGGTAAAGGATAATCGGGTATTAAAGTATATGGTATAATACTTAATAAAAATGCAAAAAACAGAGATGTTATAGTGAATGCTAAAAATATTTTATATTGTCGTTTTAGCTCAAAAATAATTGTCGAATAAATTTCTTTTAATGATAAATAAATCTTATTTTTTTCCTCTAATATCATATATAACTCTTTCTTATCGAGCAATTGCAATATTATCACCTTCACTTGTTATTATTGATGAAGAATTATCATCATATTCATTTAATAGTTCTGTATATATTCTCTCAAGTTGAGACGTACGTTGTTGAGCAAATGAAACTAATTTAATCTCGGATCTGAATTTAGAAGTTATAATATCTAATATTTCACTCATTGATTCCTTGGTTCCATCAAAATAAATTCCTAGATCATAATTATTTGAATTAAAGACTATTGGTTTTATTCCTAGTTCAGTTGTAACATTCATATCTAAATAAGGACAAAGTAAATCTATCATCATATCAATAATGTTTTTATTTTTAATAGGTTCAAGGAGTTGACATTCTATTAAATTTGTTTTTAGATTTCTTTTCAAATTTTCAATGGTATTAAAAGCTATAATTTTTCCCTTGTTTACTAATGCTATTTTATCACATATTTCGGAGATCTCATGAAGTAAATGAGAAGCTACAAAAATAGTTTTACCATTAAGTTGAAGTTCTTTGAGTAATTTTCTTATTTCTATCCTTGCTTTTGGATCTAATCCTGATTGAGGTTCATCTAAAATAATAATTTTTGGATCCATTAAAAGAGTTTGAGCAATTCCTAATTTTTGTTTCATTCCTTTTGAAAATGTCTTTATTTTTTTATCTTTCCAACGAAAAAGATTGAACTTTTTCAATAAATCATCAATTCTTTCATTAATATCCTTTTTAGGATAATGTTGTACTTTTGCTAAATATTTTAATAATTCATTGGGAGTTGTGTCCTTGTAAAAAAAAGGTTGGTCAATTAGAAATCCAAAATAATTAAATATATTTAATTTAGAATTTAAATCTACTAATTCACCTTTAGTATTTTGAATAAAAATCTTACCTGACGTGGGTTTTATTAATCTAGCAATCATTTTTATAACAGTTGTTTTTCCAGCTCCATTAGGACCAACAAATCCAATTACTTCACCGCCATATATATCTAAATTTATTTTATCAACAGCTGTGAAATTTCCAAAATCTTTCTTCAGATCTTTTAATCTTAATAACGTTTCTGACAAATTTTGTATCACCTAATTTTTAATTGTATTTTAAATATTGTTAATTTAGATTGATAAGTTATATTGTAAATATAAATGGTTTTAGACCAATGGTCCTATTAAAAATAAATATTATGATTAGCTAAAAATAGATGGACAACCTTCAAATTATTTATAAAAATTATACTTGTTTATAAAATTTCAGTGAAGAGTTGAAATAATATAGCACATTTATTTAAAAATTAAAACATAAAACCTAAAATCAAAATAATTTTAGGATAAGATGAATTAACTTCATTATAAATTAGTGATAGCACTTGTTAGATAATTATGCTTTCAGATCAAAATATAATTCTACTTAAAAATTGTAAGACAGACAAGGAACTTAAAAAAATTTTTAAAAAAATCGCTTCAATTGAACCAGAAAAATATTTTCCTACAAAAGAGCTAGATGAATTAGGATATATGCGAAAGGAGTGCGTTTCTTGTGGTACTTTTTTTTGGACAACTCATATTAATCGCAAAGTATGTGGAGATCCAATGTGTTCGGGAGGATTTCAAGTTGTTATTGATAATCCCTCAAAAATAAAATTGTCATATATAGATGTATGGAAAAAAATTGTTGAAATATTAGAACCTAGAGGATATGTA
>CAZBEU010000099.1:0-4119 GCA_964491005.1 uncultured archaeon
TGCCTAATCGTGTAGGTTGCAACATTATACAAGTTTTTTGAGAGAAAAGTGATCTTTTCCAAGAGGTCTGAGGATTTAAATTGAACTTGTCGAACAAGGTGCATTAATTATCTTTATATTTTTTTTTGTTTTTAAATGATGAGAGGTTAAAGATTTACAAAAGCAAAATTCATCACCCCTCGAAAGGAGGGTGTTTTTTTTTGCTGTAATTGATAAAAATAAAGAATAACCAATAAATAAGATAAATTAATGATAAACTCCAATGAATGAAAAAAACAATAATACAAGATAATCCTAACTGAATATAGTTTATGATAGTAGATAAAGGATCTCTATGAGCAGAGCATTTATTTGGTACTTTCATAATAATAATCTTCAATTGATTTAGGGTATTAAAAATTCATTTAATATAAAATAAATTGAAAATTTTATTGAATTATACAATAAATATAATGTTATATCATTTTATTTGAAAAAATAATAAAAAAAGAAAAAGATGATATTATTTCTAAATGTCCATCTTATTTTCTTTTCTTCTTGAAAAAAGAAAATACAATAAAATTATTACTATAATTGAAGGAATAATTAACACTACGGGATTCCAATTACTAAATAATAGTAAATAATAGCTAAATGTTAACATACTTGCGAAAAAGCCTATAATAGAATAATAATGGCTTGTGAAATTTTTTAATCTATTGAGGAACATATACACTTTAAAATTCATTTTCTTCATAACTTCTAATTCTGTTTCATTTAAATTAGCTATAATCTCCGGATTTTCATAATATATACCAAGTCGAGGATCATATTTTCCATCTAATTTATCTTGACTTATTAACGCCAGAAGATGATCTTGAATATTTTGCTTTTTAATGCCCAATTCCTTGTTCATAAAACTTAAAGTTAAATATTCATTAGAAACTGCTTTTATTGCCATATCAATGAAAGATTTTAATATATATCCTTCAAGGGTTTTAGTTTTTTCAGTAATTATTGCATAATATTCTGCAAAATATTGATTATAATCATCAAGAATATATTTATTCTTAGTTTCAAAATCTTTTGATTCTCTATTTAGAATTCTTATAAGATCTTTAAGATCTTTTTTATTTTGTCTCATTTGACCTTTAATATTATCGATTCTTTTATCAATATTAGATATTGCTCTTTTGAATTCTTTTATTTCTATGTCATCTTCTACTCTTGTTTGTAAAACCCCTAATAGTTGATTTAATTGAATTTTACTATTATTGATAAAATTAAGGAGTTCCCCTTGAAGAATTTCATTCTTTTTAAAATTTATTTTATTCTCAATATTTTTAATTTTCTCATTATATTCATATGTGAAAGCATTTTTTATTTTAACATAAAATTCTCTTAGTTCTGGTTCTAAATTAGAGATCATCACATCTTTATCAATTGTATTTTTTATTTTATTTTCTATTTTTTCTTGCTTATCTTCTATCTTTTCGTCTAATTTATTTCTTGCATTATCAAAATAGGATTTCATTTTATCATAAGTTTCGAGTTTTTCTATTTCTTCTCCTATTTTTAAAAATTTTTGACTAAATTCAATATTTATATTTCCAAATTCAATATTTATAAAATGTTGCAATGATTTATATTGCTCTAAACTATAAGCTATATTTTGAATTGCTGTTTTTGAATCATCTACAATGTTTCTAAAATAATCTTTTGTTTCTTTATACTCTTGTCTATCCTCAATATCAATCCCTAACTCTTTTATTTTATTTTCAAACCGTTCTTCGATTTCAGTATCAAAATTTTTTAAATCTATAACTCTATTAGATAGTTCAAACATATTTATTCCTAATGTTCTATTTTTGATACAAGAATCATAAAGAGATAAGGTTTTACCAATTGTTTCATTATTGTATTTAACTATTTGATTATAAATAAAATTCCTTAGTTCCTTATTTTTATAATAATAATTAGTATAGACTAATACAAATTTCTCATCTTCATTGATCTCTCCACTGATTTGGGATATATCGATCATTTCTTTAATTCTATCTGTTGCTTCTTTACACTTTATGTTTAATTTCTTTGCAAGATCTTTTATGCTTACATAATTAGTTCCCTTTTTTTCAGCAAATATTAGAATTTTATCATTTAGAATTTGATTTATATATTCCTCTTTTGATGTTTTAACCTCATTATGAATATATTCTACAAATCTATTCCATTGCATTATTGTAAGATCTGATTCATCTTCAAAACCTTTAACTATATTCTTATACTTATTTAATTTTTTATTATATTCTGCATTAAAGGTTTCAAATTCTTCTAAAATACCATTAAAATCATTTATAACCTCTTGAATATCAACATTTGATTCTTTAATCTTGTGTTCTAACGATTTTTTGTAATTATTTATTTTGTTTCTAGTATAACTTATTTTATCTGATACAAAATTATCAAATTTTTCATGCTTAGATCGATTTCTTTCCTCACTTACTTTTTCTTGTATAGAATAATTTTCTTTTGCAATAGTTTTTATAATATTATCTTCTAATTTTTCAAGTTTTTGCTGTAAATATTTAAAAAGTATATTTAGTTTCTGCTTTGTCTTAATTTCTTTTTTTACATTCTTCTGTAAGCTTTTAATTTCATCCAAATTCTTTTGTAAAATTAAACCTGATTCTCTTTTGATCATTTCAAAAGCATTTTGAAAATCACTCTCTTTAACCTTTTGGTGTGCTCTCTCATTTATTAATAATAATTGACTTTCGACTTCTTTATAAATTTCTTGGATTACTTTTATATTTTCTTTGAAGAAATTTAATCCCCCAGAATAATAATCGATAATTTTATCCAGTTCTTCTTTAATTTTAATCCAATAATTTATTAGTTCTTTATGTTTTTTTATTAAACCTTCATCTTTACGAGTTATTTGTTGAGAAACATTATAAATTGCTTTATCAAATTTTTCCATACTTTTGATTATTTTGTTAAATTCATTAACGATCAAATTAAATTTTTGAGAACTATATCCATCCTCTAAGGTTTCATTCAGAGTATGTCGAAATTTATCTATTTCTTTATTAAAATAATTCTCTAAATTGCTTAATTTATTATCGAGCTCATCTAAAATATTATCAAATTTATGTATTTCTTCTTTTTCAAGGATTTTTTCTTTTAATTGTGATTCTACTTCTTTTATTTTTTTACTCAATACTGCATATGATCTATGCCAATCTGTAATTTCTGATCTTAGTATTGCTTGAATATTAACATAATATAAATCCTCGTTGAAAGAATTTTCAATATTTTCATTTAAAAAGTCCGCTTCCATAAGAGCGTTTCTTGTAATGAATTTTAATCGTTCTTTAGCAATTCGTATTTCGTTTATATAGAGATAACTTTCAATTTCCTCCTTTATTTGAGATGATGCATTTCTTAGTTTCAATGTCATATTATAGATATCATTTTTAATATCTTGGACCCTTTTTTTTTCATCAAATAATTGTGAATAGTTGATCTTTGTATCTGAGGTTATTATTTTTTCTAACAGATATTCCAAATAAAAATAATATTTTGTTATAAAAAGATATTTTTTCCTTGTTTTTATTTCACCCCTCAAAAAGTTATTCTTTATCATTTTAGTTATTATTGCGATAAAATCTTTAATTTTAATTTGATCTTTTGAATAACTCATATTGTATTTTTTAAGTATATCTGTTAATGAAATAATAGTTGTATTGGACGTTTGTTTATAAAGTTCCGTAGCTAAAATCTTCTCACTTGGATTCAATCTTCTTATATAGTTCTTAAATTCAATTTTATTGTCTAAAATTTTTAATTTAAAGGAATAATTCAAATTTATATAAGAAATAACCTCATTAATAACTTCATTTAATCCAAATAAGCTTTTCAATTGTTTTACATCAATATATTTTAGGTCTTCAATCTGCTTAAAAATAACTCTTTCAATTTCTTCAATAAATTTATCCCATATAATAGAAAAAATAATAATTAATTTTGATGCTTCTATTAATTTCTTTGAAGACCAGGAAGTTCTATCATCCAATATATGTCCTAATTTTATATTGATAAAAGAATAAATCCCTGAAGGATTATAATCCATTAACCATG
>CAZBEU010000100.1:0-3298 GCA_964491005.1 uncultured archaeon
ATATTTTTTTTTTTTTCACTTAAACTATTAGCATTTATTTCAAGAAAGATTTCCTTCCCTTTATTATTTTTAATGTCTAGTTCAATAAATTCAGAAGGGTCTTCTGAAATTAATTTCAATAATTGATTTTTAAATATTTCATGTTCATTGATTTTTAAAAGTTTAGTAATTTTTTGATCTAAGATTTTATTTCTTGGTAGATCAAATATTATTTCAGTATAACTATTTATATCTATTATTTCAAACGAATTAAGATTAAAAAGTATTATAGCATCTCTAGCGTTTTTAAATAAAGTTTGATATTCATATTCTTTCTCAATTAAAATATCTATTGTTGTTTTAGTAGATTGATAAAATGTTTGAAATAATAAAATCAATTGTTCTTGTATTTGAGAATGATTTTCAAATTCCATAGAATTAGAAAAGAAGAATTTATCTAAATCCGTTACTTCTTTAATTGATTTAATAAAATTTACCAGGAGTTTTTCTAAGAAGCACTCATCTATTTTAGAATCTCTATCAATTACTAACGAAATTTGAAGCGTCTCTTTATTTCCTCTTGTATATCTACTTTCTGTATTAAATATTAAGTTAATACTTTCATAATTTTCAAATGAATGAATAAAAATATTTTCTTCTTCCAAATCCATTAATGATAGTAGTTTTGAAATAATTGCATTATCGAAATCTATTGGAAATTTAAAAATTATAGAAGGACCAATTCTTTGATCAAACCTAAAAAAAAATAATCCTCTTAAACTTATTTATAACACCTTTGCCAAATATTTTTTATTGAACAATATTTCTAGTTGCTTTTATATTTAAATTTTAGATTTATAAGAAATGGTGATGATTCTTCTATTTTTGTAATAAAGTCGAAATTAAAATGTTCAGATAGTAGTTTTCTGTAGAACTTCAAAAAAAAGAATGAAAAATTTTCTCCTAAATCATGTAATCCTCTAAAAATATAAAATCCGTTTTCTATTTTTATATCTATATTATTAAACCATCTCAGTCCCTTTTTTCCAAAAAAATTAGATGAAAAATTAGCATAATCTTCTATTGTTTTTATATTTAAAGGTTTATTAAATATGAATTTAATAAAATCAGATAATAATATAACCATTTTTTCAGTAATATTATCTAAAGATTCTTCATTGTGAGATTCAATTAAATCTAAAAATAATTTTTTCGGAATTGTAATCATTTCATTACCGGTCTCATATTGCTTAATATTTATCCATTGTTTTACAGCTTCTTTCGCAATTAATCCTCGTGTTTTATTTTCTTGATTAGCAATAATATCTAATTTTAATAATAACTTTTCAGAAAGCCTAAAACCTAGAAAATTAGTTTTATTTTTTGGTTTCTTTTCTGTTATTACATTCACCTTAATGAAAAAAGTATTTTCTATAGTATAATTAAATACTAGCAAAGTTTAAAAATATATCGATCTAGTTATATGTTTTCATATGACAACATTTAAATACTTTGTTCGGATCAATAATAATTATAATTTAGAAAATTTAAAATAAAAAAAAGTGAATTAAAATGGATGATAAAAAAATAAAGATAAAAAAAGATAGCTCAGTTCCTCAAGAAAATACAAAAGAAAAAAAAGAATATTTTATTAAAAGAGAAAATCCATTTTCTTTATTTCAAAATATGGACCAACTTTTTGATAGTCTTAATAGAAATTTTTTTAATGATTGGTTTTATCCTCTTAACAGAAGTATTGCTCCTACTTTGCAACTCCAATTAAATAATAATCTACCAATATTTCGAACTCCCCTAGCCAATATTATAGAAGATGATAAAATTTTTAATTTAACAGCCGAATTACCTGGATTAGATAAGGAAGATGTTGAAATATCTCTAATAGATGGAAATCTTGAAATAAAAGGAGAAATGAAAGAAATAAAAAACGAAGAAGATAAGGGAGATATAGTAAGAAAAGAATATCGCTCTGCAAAATATTATCGTTGTTTCAGCTTACCTAATGATATAGATGAAGAAAATATAGATGCTACATTAGAGAAAGGTATTTTAAAGATTATAATACCTAAAAAAGAAATTCCAAAGAAAGAAAAAAAGATAATTGATATTAGATAGGATAAATTTTAGAGGAAATTCAGAAAAAAAAGAATAAAGAGGGATTAAAAATAGAAAATATTAATTTTATAATTTTTTTTTTTGGTATATATTTTTTACTCTATTTTTCATTTCTGATTTTAAGTCTATATAAAACATTTAAGAAAAATCAGCCTTATTTCAATATTCAATCTTCATATGTTTATTTCTTTACTACAAACAAGAGAAGAAAATAAAATATTATGAGTTTAAGATCAAAAAAATTTTTTAAAGTTAAAAAAGAGGTTTTTAATTATTACAGAAACAAAAAATAATATAAGTTTAGAAAATAATAAATTGAGAAATAATGAACAATATAGGTTCTATAAATTACCAAAATATTATCATTTGGTATTTAAAAGAACTATTGATGGTGATTTTGAATTTTTTAGATCCCTATTTAAATTATATTGTAATTTTGATGTTAAAAGGATTTTAGAGCCCGCATGTGGTTCTGGGATATTTATAGAAAAATTTGCTAATCATGGTTATAACATAAAAGGATATGATCTTAGTAAGAAAATGGTTCAATATTGCAATCAAAGATTACAAAAGAACATCGAAATAAGGAATAATTATAAAGTCATAACTGGAGATATGAGAAATAAAATATTTAAAAAAGAATCAGACGCAGCATTTATTTGTATTAATAGTTTGGGATATTTAAGAACAGATGAAGATATTATTTCTCATTTTAAGACCATGAGTAAATCATTAAGAGATGGGGGAATTTATATCGTTGAGATTAGTTGCAAATGTGAAAATATTCAAAATGAAATCAAAAAAGATGATATTTGGTATACAAAAGAAGATCATATAGAGATCAAAGCTCAATGGATCATTAAAAGATATAATATAGAAAAAAAAATCCGCGAAATTGATTTTCAGATGACTATTAGAGAAAATGGCAAAAAAAAAGAAATAAAAGAAATTCATAACTTAAGATTATGGATATTTGAAGATTTTAAACAATTAGCTTCTTTAGGAGGATTTACTTTAATAGGTATTTACAATCAAAATTATGAATCTGTTAGTGAGTTATCTGAAATCAACGGAGAATTAGGAGCATTATATTTTATTTTAAAAAATAATAAAACTATATCATCTGAATAAGAACTGATTGATATTATCAACATAAATTTTCTTTATCTTTAATTTTTAATTATAA
>CAZBEU010000101.1:0-5126 GCA_964491005.1 uncultured archaeon
ATATCTTTTGTGACATATGCATTAATATTAACAACCTTACAATTATTTATAGAAATATGGTAATTAATATAAAAATCACCAATTTCCATTCTAATTATCAATCTTTTTCTTTTAAAAAGACCAGCCCTAAGGTTATCGAGCTGTTCGCTCATCACTGAGTTCAAAACATACATCATCAGTAGCACTCATTGTACTCCCTCCGAAGTCTTGAAGGACGTTATCCCGCAATACTTATCATTATAATACATATAACACCACTTTAAAGAGGGACTATTCTTTTTCAAACAAGGCTCAATATCCTTGACATGTGAGAATACCCGCATAAAGTGGATTGGAGAAGACTCCATATAAATATGATAATTCTAAGTATATACATACCTATTTTAAGAATAATGAAGGAATAAGTTATGTGATCATCAATTTTATTCAAAACTTTAGTTGTGGGTGAAATTATAGAATATCATATTAGTAAGATTTATTATTATTTTATGATTTGATTCCATTGATTTTAATTTTTAATTCTCTTTTTTTTCTTTCCACCTCTTTATTGGTACAAAAAAAAGATTAATTTTAAGAAAGGAAAGTAAGTATTTAAAAAGAGAGAGTGTGAAGCATTTTTCGGATTTTTATAGATAATTATAGTTTTTTATAAAATTTTATTGAAGAGTTGAAACAATATATAAAAAATTATAGGAAAATACTTAGAATACAAAAAAGATTTTTTCAAATGAAGTATTATATAAAATATGGATAAGAATCTAGAGGATACAATAAAATTAAAAAAGCTTTCAAAAGAAATTATAGGCTATATAATTAGTAATCCTCATATCTCCAAAGATAAAATTACAAATATAAAAGCAAAATTAGGAAAAAAATACCATATTAAGAATGTTATAAAAAATGCAACAATCCTGCATTACGCTACACCAGAGGAAAAAAAGAAAATACTTCCGATATTAAAAAGAAGAAAAACAAGGACACTTTCTGGTGTTTCTGTAATTGCTATTATGACAAAACCATTGCGTTGTCCTGGAGAATGTGTTTTTTGTCCTGGAAAAAATTCTCAACCTTTTGAAAAAGCGGCACAATCTTATACTGGCAGAGAACCTGCTGCTATGCGATCTATTCATTATAATTACGATCCGTATCTACAGGTTCAAAGTCGAATAGATGATCTTGAAAGTATTGGGCATAAGGTAGATAAAATTGAACTTGTTGTTATGGGTGGAACATTTCTATCAACAGATATCTCATATCAAAGAGAATTTATCAAAGGAGCATTAGAGGGTATAGTTGAAGAGAGAACAACTTCATTAGAAGAGGTAAAAAAAAAAGCAGAAACCTCTAAACGAAGATTAGTAGGAGTTACGATAGAAACTAGACCTGATTATTGTAAAACAAATGAAATCGATTTAATGTTGAATTATGGTACGACTCGAGTCGAAATTGGAATCCAGACTATCTATGATGAAATATATAAGATTGTGAAAAGAGGGCATTCTAAAGAAGATAGTATACATGCCATAAGACTGGCTAAAGATGCGGGGTTGAAGATTAATACTCACATAATGCCTAATTTACCTAATTCTGATTATTATAAAGATTTAGAAATGTTTGATGTTCTATTCAGTAATCCTAATTATCGACCAGATATGTTAAAAATTTATCCAACGATAGTGATAAAAGGGACAATTTTGTATAATTGGTGGAAAGCGGGAAAATATAAATCTTATCCATTAGAAAAATTGGTTGAATTAATTGCTACAGCAAAAAGTAATCTTCCATCTTATGTAAGAGTTCAGAGAATAATGCGGGATATACCCGCTAATTTAATTGTGTCAGGATGCAAAAAGAGTAATTTAAGACAATTAGTTAAAAATAAATTAAAAGAAATGAATCAGGAATGCAATTGTATAAGATGTCGTGAATATGGAATTGTAAAAAATTCGAAAATCTTCGAAGATAATTCATTAGATAATGTTAAATTATATCGTATAGATTATGAAGCTTCTAAAGGTCAAGAAATATTTTTATCCTATGAAAATAAAAAAGAAGGATTTTTGGTTGGATTTCTTCGTATAAGAAAACCTTCAGAATTAGCTCATAGACCTGAATTAAATGATGGTAAAACAATGATTGTTAGGGAAGTACGCGTGGTTGGTGAATTAGTACCGAAAGATGTAAAACCAAATGGATTAACTCAAATTCAACATAGAGGATATGGGAAACAACTAATGCAAAATGCAGAAAAAATATCATTAGAAGAATTTGATTCTAGAAAAATAGCAGTTATTAGTGGTATAGGTGTTCGAAATTGGTTTTATGATTTGGGTTATAAATTAGATGGCCCCTATGTATCAAAAAAATTATAAAAATATATAAATAAAAACTATTGAGGATTATTAAGATAATCTAGTAATTTTTGGGCCTCTTCCACTAAAGGATTCGGATTATCTATTTCATTCCAATAATTAAGAGCATCTTGTATAATCTCTTTAGCTTTTTCAACATCATTTACACGGAGTAAACTTAATGACAGATAATAACAAGCCATTCCTGCTAAGTTATAATCTTTTCGTTCAATTGATGAATTTTTTACTTTTGTATAAAGTTCTACAGCTTTCTCATAATTTTCTTGAGAAAAATAAACTCCAGCTAGATTTATCATAGTAATATCCCTTAATCCGATTTTATTTACCTTTTCAGCAAGTTGAATTGATTCATTATATTGTTCTATTGCTTTTTCAAGATCTCCAAATTTGACAGTTATATTAATAATATTTGCTTTTGTTGTTAATATAGCGGGAATATCCTCTATCTCTTGAAATATTTCTAAAGCTTCCGTATAATATTTCAGCGCATCTTCCAATCTTTCCATTCTATAATATAAATTGCCGATATTTGCTGTTGAATTGGCTATCATTTTAATTTGTCCTGCTTTTTTTTTATTTTCATATGATTTCAGATAATTTTTTAACGCTTCTTCATATCTTCCTTGTTGTTCCAAGAGAATTCCAAGATTATTATAAATATTTGCGACTCTTCCCTCTAAACCTAATTTATTTGCTTCGATAAGCGCATTGTTATAGATTTCAATAGCTTTTCCAAAATTACCTTGAAATTGAACTGCTAATCCCATTTTTTCCCACATATCCATTATTAATATAGCATCACCAACTTCATTTATTAATGAATTTGTTTCTATCAAAATATCATAAGCTCCCGAGTAATCTCCATTTTCAAATTTAAAATCAGATTCTGTTAATTTTGCTCTCGCAATACCTTCTTTATCTCCAGAAAGATAAGCTTTCTCTTTTGATAATTTAAGATTTTTTATTGCTAATTCATTCTCACCTTTATCAAAATTTAGACTTGCTAAATTTCTATAAGCTTTTGATAAAAGTTCATCATCATAAAGTCTGGAAAAAATCTCTATTGCTTTATTCGTATCCTTCTCAGCAATTTCTATATTTCCTAACTCTGATTCAGTCAATGATTTACTTGAATAAGCTAATCCTAATGTAAATTCTTCACCATTTTTAATCGATAATTCTATCGCTTCATTATATGTGTCTAGAGCTTCTTGAAATTTACCAAGATTATTATAAAGAATCCCTAATCCAAGTAATGATGTGATAATCCCATAATAATCATTGTTTTCTCTCCATATTCTAACTACTTCTTCCATATTTTTCTCTGCTTTTAGATATTCTCCAAAAAGTTGTTGCATCTTTGATATCTCATAAACAGAAGTTATATATCCTTCTTTATCTTCTATAATCTTAAATTCTGCCATAGCTTTTTCGTAATAAGAAATAGATTCTTGATTCTCATTAAAATTTCTTAAAACTTTTCCATACTCGTTAAACAATATTGCTTTTACACGAGCGTTCATTTTATACTTATCAATGTTTTCCATTAAATCTTCTAAAATTGATCTTACTTGTTCTTTTAATCCTGTAGTATATCCAATATCAATTAAGATAAGTAAAGACACAATTTCCCCCCTTTTCTTAGCCCAATTTAAAGAATAATTTTTAATTTTCTCTAGCTTTTCTTGTTTTAGTTTTTCAATCTTATTTTCTTTTCTTTCAAATTCCTTGGGTGGGGTTATATTGTTTGGTAAAAGTGTTTTTAAATTATCTAACCAATTAGGTAAAGTACCATAATCAATAATTCCTCGATCATTGCCATAAAGGTCACTTAATTCTATAACTGCTTTTGGAGGTTTTGCATTTTCCAAAAAAAGCCATAGATAACCCGGAGAATCATTCATTCTATGTCTTAATCCTAAATAATTAGGTTCGGCATCTAGATCTGCCCCTGAATAACCTAAAAATATCCAAAAATTCTGTTTTCCTATAATATTTAACACTTGGGTGATTTTATGATCTAAACCTTGTTTTCTTTGTTTCAATGTATCTATACAAGTCTCTGGACGTGTAGCTGTACCATGTAATTTTAATAATAAGCAAGAATTATCATCTTCATTTGAGTTCTCTAGTAATTTGGGAATTTCCTTATACTCCTTTGGATCGACATAAACCTTTATAGATGCTCCAACCATTTTAAATGCTTTCTCAATAAGTGTATCGAAGTTTGTTGTTATAATCAATTTAATTTTTCCTATTTTTGCTAAAGTAGCTAACCATAAATGAATTTGATTAGGAATATCCCCTTCTAAACCTTGTAAAACTTCAAAATATGATTCACCAATCCTATCACTTATAATTTCAGAAACATATTCCGGTGGAAGTTTACCTTCTTCTTCTCTTAATTTTATTGAATTTGTAAAACTGTGAATCTCAGGATTAATTGAACTGGATAAATTGGTAAGAGAATCAAGAATTATATGATTTACTTCCCACCAACTTGGCAAACTAGACGGTGGAATCATTGAAACTCCGGCACCAATAAAAAAAACTGCTTTTTTATCATCTATTATCTCTAAAATTTTTTGATTCATTGCCCTTCTCAATCTATTTATAAATAAACTTATTAATATCTGAGTACTAAAAATTTAAAGTTTTTGAAAAAATATTCAATTTTTATTTTTAAAATATAAATATTTGATTCTGATTTTCTTACTTAAACTAATAAAAAATTTTTGTAAAATAAATAATAAA
>CAZBEU010000102.1:0-3937 GCA_964491005.1 uncultured archaeon
CAAACATCCAGATGCAGATGAAGTTTTTATGGGAATTGAAGGACATTTCCAAATTGAATTAAGAGATTAAATAAACTTTGCTCAATATAAATTATATGAGAGGTGAATAATGATAAAAATTAAATCAACTGTTAAAACATTATTGATCACAATGTTTATTATGATTTCAATTATTATTCTTGGATTTTACTCTTATGATATTTTATCTAAAAAATCAAATAATAAAAACTATTTCACATTTACTGAAGATTTTGAAGAATGCTTATCTATGCCCGGTGAACTTGTGAATTCTGATGTGCAGGGAAATGGTGGAGATGGCGTGTATGCAATAGCGAGTTGGGATGGGTTTTTATATGATGACAGAGAAGTTTATATTAATGATCAGATTGTTTATTCAGGTAGTAGATCATTAAGACATGAAGCTGATCGTGAGGATGCCGTTGGTTCATATACAGGTGTTGAATCACAAATATCACCAGGTCCAGGAGATTTTGATCCACATCAGGGAGATGAAATGTGGGCAAGGATGATGATATATGTTCCAGAAGAAACTGATTGGCGAAATGGTATAAATGGTAATGAATCCAGAGCTGAACCTAAAATATTTCGTGTCTTTTGGAGAAGTGATCACTGGTTAACTACTTATCTTCAAGTATCTCGTGGTGGGGATCTAGAACCAGATTGGTATAAAAATAAATATCCAACAGGAATCGCAGTAGGGATTCGTTTTGAAATTGATCATGATCCTATTTTCAATTATGGAGCATCTGCTCCATGGTCAATTGATTTTACTAATTCAACTTTTACTTATATAGCTCCGTTTGATAATAATTATACAAATTTCATTATTCCATATAATAAATGGGTATCACTTGAACATTATGTTTTTTTCAATAATGATTCATCAAAAGGTAAATCTCGTTTTTGGTTAGATGAAGTTTTGGTATATGAACAAACTATTGATACATGGACATCCCAAGAACGAAATGCACCATATGACGTCATATCCATACAATCCTTATCAACATGGAGAGATTTGCCTACAACAAAAGCAATTTTTTACACTGATGATTATATTATAACAAATGATCCAGCAGAAGCATCTAAATTGGATGCTTTTGGAAATAAAATGATTGGAAATCACCCCGCCGCACTTAAGATAAGTGAAAATTTCAATATATAAAGCAAGAAATTAAGAATTTATTAATATTATATCACCAATATAATTCCTTTAAATTTACATATTATAGGAAAGTTCTTTTTTTTTATATTATCTAATTCTCATAATTTAATGATAGAGAGGATAACCACCATAAAAATAAGTTTTGCAAGACAGTTATTCTGCACCCATTTTCCATTAAAATATTCAATTTTTCTCTGTAAAAGAAGAAATATTGACTATGCAAAATCTGATCATATAAATTTAGTTTAGATATATTTTATTAAATTTTATTTTATTTCCGAAATTTTTTATCTATTTTCTTCAATATAATAAGAGATAGTGAGGAAAAATATAATTTATAAATATTGATTAATCCATTCTCTGGTTTTTTTATACATTTCATCTGTCACTTCATGAGAGAGATTTTTATATTCAATTAATTCTATTTTTCCATTTTGATTTTTATTCTCAATTTCTTCAACAAATTGATAAACTTTTTTTTTTTCCAAATGAGTATCATTCTCACCAATTTGAATTAGTATATTTTTGTTATAATATTTTTCCATAAAATTTATGGGACTATTTTTTTGAGAAAATTCATAAAGGGCTTTTTTTGATTTAAGATCATCTATTAAAGGTGCATCTTTTGGAAAATCATAATATTCTGGAGAACTAATTAAACATATCGCAGGATTAATTCTATCATCAATTGTTACAGTTCTATATGTGATGAATCCTCCCATTGATACTCCAATCATTGCAATCCGTTCTAAATTTATTCGGGGATCCCTTTTATAATAATTAATAACTTTTTGAATATCAAATGCTGTATTATTGATTAATTGCCGAATTTTTAATATATTTAATTTTCCATTATCCCAAACATATTCATTAAATTTAATATCCTTTCTTTCTCCATGTCCTCTATTGTCAATTGAAATAACAAAAAATCCTAAATTAGCATATATCTCCATTTCATCTTTAAAATATTCTTTTGAATTTGTAAATCCATGAGAAAAGATAATTATTGGTGCATTTGAAATTTCTTCTTTATAAAATTGCAAAAGAGGAATGTCATGAATCCATAAAACTTCTTTAATTATTTTTTTCATAAAGATTATTCTTAGTCCTCGATCTTTTTTTTTTTGGAAAGTTCTTTAAATATCAATGATTTTGATTTTAATGAAGTAAAGTTGTTATAATCAAATACAATCTCATTTTCTACTTGTCCTACAATAGATAATCTCCATTTATCCTTTTCAATCTGAGGGATCTCCCCTATAGATAACTCAAAAAATAAATCATTTGGTGTTATAATTAGTCTGGAAAAATGGATTACTCCTACCAATATTAAAGGGATCATAAAAATAATCACCATTTTCAGAAAGAATGAATTTGACTTTTTCATTATATTAATTTATGAATTCTTTAAAGAATATTTAATTCCATCTTATTTTTTTAAACTCCTATATTGAAATAATGAGAGAAAAATGGATATAATAGTAATGTTCTAATGAATTCAATAAAAACATCAATATTTTTACTAGGGAAGGATTTTGTTTTTCTGATGATATAATTTTAAGTTTTATAGATCATTTAAAAAAATTATATCAAGAGAATATCCAGTTAGTTCATGATTAACATTTATACCATTATAATCTTCTATTCTTCATATGATTTTTAAATGTTCCTTATCAAAATTACATAAATATTTTTTTCATTTTAGTTTAATATAAGAACTACAAGAGCTTTTTATTCCTCTCTTCTCATTATATTGTTGATGATATTCTTCAGCTTCCCAAAATTTTGAAAAAGGGACAATTTGAGTTACTATAGGTCTTTTATATCGTTTTGAATCTTCAAGATTTTGTTTAGATTTTAATGCTTTTTCCTTTTGATCTTCATTATGATGAAAAATTGCTGACCGGTATTGCGAACCAATATCCCACCCTTGTCGATTAGGAGTAGTAGGATCATGAATTTTCCAAAATATCTCTAATAAATCTTCATAACTAACTACTTCAGGATTAAATACTATCTCGATAGCTTCTGCATGTCCTGTTTTATCCGAACAAACATCTTTATATGTAGGATTTTCATATTGTCCTCCTGAATATCCCACTCTTGTATTTTTCACTCCCTCTATTTGCCGAAAGGTTGATTCTACTCCCCAAAAACAACCAGCAGCAAAAGTTGCCAATTCTTCTCTCATACTATAATAAAAATAGATTGGAAATTTAAATTCCAATATAATAAAAAATAACCTTTTTTTCCATAGAAAAAAGGTTTTATATGAAGTTATTGTAAATTAATTATAATTTATTTTGCGAAGAATTTGAATAAATTTAAATATTCCATCCAATATTATAAATCTATATTAGCCATATACCTAACTTAAGATAACTTATTTATATCATTTTATATAATTTTTTAAATACTTGGAGAATCATTTTGAGTAAAATTAATAAAAATCTATTAAAATCAACTATCCTATCTCTAATGTTGATTATTCCTTTAATGAACTATTTTATAGTAAATCCTTTTTTAATAGAATTAAATCAAAAAGATGATATATCTGATAAAATTGATAATATATATCAGAGCGATATTTTAGAAAATCAATTTACGTACTATAAGAACATAACTATTGACCATTTTAAAATTAGCGGAACTACTATTTTAGAGAACTTTCCATTTTTATTGGATATCTATGATTCAGATTTACATGATTATGCACAAACAGATGGAGATGATATTGCTTTTTTCAATAATTCT